>DATGVD010000563.1:0-3736 GCA_035300785.1 Pyrinomonadaceae bacterium
TTGCTGTTCTCGAAGATAGCGCCCTCGCCGCCGCACTACCAGAATGGGACGAGATAGATTTTCACTTGGGAGGCGCTTCAGATACTTCCGGCTCGCTTGCAGTTCAAACTGTCGGAATGGCGGGGTATTTACTACATATTCGATACTCTCGATGAGAAAGGCTACGTCGGTTCTGCTTACGGCGAAAGCAATCTTCTCGGGAGATGGCTAGATTATGCTAACCGTGGAGACGGAGGAAATAAATTACTCCGGCAGCGTGAGCCGCAGAATTTCCGATTTACGATTCTCCAGCGTGTCTCGCCGGACATGGACGCCGACGACGTTGTCCGCCTGGAAAGTTCTTGGAAGCGACGGTTGCATACTCGCCATCCGCACGGTCTCAACGACAACTAAGCGATGACCCAGTCGAAACAATTCCAACCACCACCATTCCTGCGCGGGATCGAAAAAAGCATGATCCGGAAGATCTCGGATCGCGCGAAGCCGGGCAGCATCAGTCTCGGTTTGGGCGAGCCCGATCTGCCGACGCCGGAAGTAATTCGCCGCGCAGCCGTGCGCGTAATTCAGGAGGAGCAGAATGGGTACACGCTGCAAGCGGGCATACTCTCTCTGCGCGAACGCATCGCCGGAGACTATCCGCAACTGAACCTGACACCGGAGCAGGTCATCGTGACCGCCGGCTCGCAGGAATCGCTTTATCTGATCTTGAGGACGCTGGTCGAAGAGGGCGATGAAGTGCTGATGCCGAATCCCGGGTTCATCGCGTATCCGATGATTGCGCGAATGGTAGGCGCGCGCGCAGTGACTTATCAGCTGCCGGCGAAAGATGATTTCGGTTTTGATCTCGAAGATTTTAGAAGCCGGCTTTCGCCGCGAACCAAGGTTGTCATCTGCATCAGTCCTTCGAACCCGACGGGCCGTGCTTTGTCGAAGGATGATCTGCAAGGAATGGCGGAGGCGGTCATGGCGAGCGGATCGAACGCGTTCATCGTCAGCGATGAGATTTATCGCGAACTGTATTTCACCGCGGAGCGGCCGGCGTCGATCTCGGAATTCTATCCACGCACGATCATCGTCAGCGGCCTTTCCAAATCGATGCGGATGACCGGGTGGCGGCTTGGCTGGTTGGCGGGAGACGAAACCGTAATGCGCGCTGCGCTGGTGTTGCACGGCTATGTCGTGACCTGCGCTTCAAGCATATCGCAAAAAACCGCGCTGGCAGCGTGGACGGACGAGGCGGCGGCGTCACGCGAAGAGTATCGCGCTATATTTCATCGCCGGCGCGATCATCTGCTCGGCTTGCTTCGTAACGGACTTGGTTTGCGCTGCGTGACGCCCGACGGGGCCTTCTACACGATGGTTGATATAAGCAGTTATGGTGATGAGCTGCGCGTAACCGAAGCCGGATTGGAACAGGGCGTGGTTACAATTCCGGCGTCGGCGTTTGGCAGCGAGAGCAAAGGCTTCCTGCGCATTTCATTCTGCGCCGACGAAGCAAAGCTGTCGGAAGGCGTGCGGCGTTTGGGAGCGGCGCTAAAATCGTTGTCGTGAAGAAAGAGAATTAACCGCAGAGGACGCCGAGGATTTCGCAAAGGGCGCAAAGGGGATTTCCTCTGCGTCCCTCAGCGAAATCCTCTGCAACCTCTGCGTTAAAATTGAACTGACCCAAACACCAACTGAGCCGATGAACAGAAAACTTCGCGCGGGAATATTAGGCGCCACCGGCACTGTCGGTCAGCGCTTCATTCAGCTGCTGGAAGAGCATCCGCAGTTTGAAGTCACTGCGTTAGCGGCATCCGATCGATCGGCCGGCAAGACTTATGCGGAAGCCTGCGGGTGGCGTTTGCCGGGCGAAATGCCCGAGGGCGTGAAGCGAATCATGGTGCAGCCGCCGGCGCCGCCCCTAGATTGCGATTTCGTTTTCTCAAGTTTGCCGGGTGACGTCGCCAACGACGCGGAAGAGAGTTTCGCGCGCGCCGGCTTTCCCACCATCACGAACTCTTCGTCACATCGCATGGATGCGGATGTGCCGCTGTTGATTCCCGAAGTGAATCACGAACACCTCGCGCTGATCGATGCGCAGCGCGCGGGCCGCGGTTATGATCGCGGATTCATCGTTACGAATCCGAACTGTTCGACGATTGTGATTGCGATGGCGTTGGCGCCACTGCACGCAAGCTTCGGAATCGAATCGTGTGTTGCCACGACGATGCAGGCAATCTCTGGAGCCGGCTATCCGGGCGTGGCATCCCTCGATATCAACGACAACGTGCTGCCGTACATTGGCGGCGAGGAAGAGAAGATTGAAAGCGAGACCCTGAAGATTCTGGGCCGGGTTAATGGCGGTGCGATCAGCGGAGCGGGGATGCAGGTGAGCGCGCAATGCAATCGCGTGAACGTGACGGATGGACACATGGCTTCCATGCGCGTGAAGCTTTCACGGCCGGCGTCGCTCGATGAAGTGCGCGCTGCGCTGGCCACGTTCACTTCGCTGCCGCAGGAGTTGAAGCTGCACTCAGCGCCGCTAAAACCAATCATTGTGCGCGCTGAAGCCGATCGCCCACAGCCGCGACTCGATCGTGATGCGGGAAACGGCATGAGCGTGACGGTGGGACGCATCGGGCGCGACAACGTGCTTGATTATCGCTTCGTGGCGCTGGGTCATAACACGATTCGCGGCGCCGCAGGCGCGGCGATTCTTAATGCGGAGTTGCTGTTGGCGCGCAAGTATCTGGGGAAGTAAGCAAATTTGCAGTGCGGCGACTTGTCGCCGCTTTCTCCATCGACCCTGCTCAAGGTGCCGCGGCCGCGACAAGTCGCGGCCTGACAAAGCGCTGACAAGTCAGCGCACTCCAAATCTGTCATGGCTTCAGTTGCACTTATTTGCAGTGCGAATCGGTGTCGGAGTGTGATGGCGCATGCGATCTTTGTGGCTGAAGCCAGGAAACGATCGCTAGCAGTTGAAATCTATTCGGCCGGAGTCTTTGATTTCTCAGACCAGCCGCCGTTGGTTGAGACTTCTGTCACCTGCTTGCAGCACAACACACCGCCTCCCAAAGAAACTCCAACCTGGGTACGTCACCTCCCACTCGACTCGATCAATCGTTTCCTGGTGATGGAGCACGATCATGCCGACGTGCTGACGAGCGAATTCGGCATCTCACCCAGCCGCATCAGCCTACTGGGCACTTTCGACCCGCAACGCCGCGGTGCCGAGATCGCCGATCCTTTCAGCCATGGCAGCGTCGTTTATGAACACTGTTACCAACTGATTCGTGACTGCATCATCGGGTATCTCGATACAACCGACGAACTGACTAAGCCGATGGCTCGGAACTCCGCAAAGCCCACTCGGTAATCGCCGCCTTCAATTCTTCCAACTGATCATCAAAGAAGTGCCCTGCGCCTTTGATGATGCTGAGTTGAACCGGCGCCTGGATCTTCGCAACCAGTTCTCGCAGACGCTCAACGTCGCCATACTCATCCACGTCGCCCTGCACAAAAAGAATTGGCTTGCGACACTGCTTGAGAAAACTGAAGTCGTAGTTGTTGACCGGCGTGCCGATGCTGATTAGCCGCAGAACACGTTCATCGGCGCTCCCGACTTCCAATCCGACGCGCGCACCGAAAGAAAAACCGCACAGCGTGATCGCCTCACCCGGATAGTTCGCCGACAGGTAATCCAAGCCGGCGCGGACGTCTTCGCGTTCGCCACGGCCTTCATCATGTGCGCCCG
>DATGVD010000564.1:0-6357 GCA_035300785.1 Pyrinomonadaceae bacterium
CGAACGTTGTGGGAGCGACGCAAAGAATCGACCAGTGATTGGAAAAGGGAGTGGGAAGGATATTTTTCAGACCCCAATGATCGTTCTGATCCCGAGGTAATCAAGCACAAGTATTCATCGCTGATGTCGTGCTTTTCTGCAGAATTAGGAGTCGGTCTGCGCTCAGATCATGTTCCGTCCGGATATATACCCGCAAACATCAGGTAGGAAAAAGTAAAGATGAGAAGTTTTCTTGATGATCGCGTTCGCGTGATCATGGGTGACATAACCAAACAGGATGTCGACGCGATTGTGAATGCCGCGGATCCATCGCTGCTCGGCGGCGGCGGCGTTGACGGCGCGATTCATCGCGCGGGCGGACCTGAGATTCTCGCCGAGTGCCGGGAGATTCGGCGCACGCGTTTTCCTGAAGGACTACCGACCGGCGAAGCTGTGATCACGACTGGCGGCAAGCTGGCCGCGCTTTATGTGATTCACACGGTCGGACCAATCTATGGCGAACATGGCGGCAGGGAAGCCGAGCTGCTGGCTAACTGCTATCACAATTCTTTGACGCTGGCAGTCGAAAAGAATTTGACTTCGATCGCGTTTCCCGCGATCTCAACCGGCGTCTTCGGTTATCCGCTGGCGGAAGCAGCCGAGGTTTCATCGAAGACAATCGAGAACTTTCTATCGACTGACAGACAATTGAAGGAAGTGCGTCTGGTCTTTTTCCAGGCGCGGGACGCGGAAGTGTTTTTGGCCCATCAGAAGTTCAGCGAGTAGGCGCGGGGCAGTAGCCCGACCGTGAGGGAGGGCGCGTTTTGAACGCGCATTGGACCCCTCCCTGACGGTCGGGCTACTGCCCCGCCACGCAACTCGCGTCTTGAGCTGACACTTCCGAGTTGACGTAAGTTCGGCACTTCTGCTAAACCACTCATTCTTTTTCCGGCGGCGTACGCCGCTTTCTTTATGCTCTGAATGTCAGATCGCAAAACCCCATTGTCGAATCCCCTAATGATTACCGAGATAGAAATCGCACAGTCAGCGGCGGCGCACGGACGCGAATTGCCTCCCAATCTCCAACCGCTCGAACGTCTGGTCTGGAATTACTGGTGGAGTTGGGCGCCCGATGGCGCCGAAACTTTTCGCGACCTCGACGCGGAAGTTTGGGAACAGTGCCAGCACAATGCGCGAGCTCTGCTGGCGCAAGCGTCCGATCTTCGCATTGCCGAAAGGGCCGCGAGTCCATCATATGCAGAGCGCGTGAGGCAATTGGCCGCCCGTTTTGATGCGTACATGCGCGATGCGCGCCCATCGCCCAATCTTCATCTCGCTGGATCGATCACGGCCGCGGCCCCGGTCGCTTACTTCTGCGCTGAATACGGAATCCACAATTCGCTGCCGCTTTATTCCGGCGGGCTCGGCGTCCTGGCGGGTGACCATTTGAAGTCAGCCAGCGACCTCAATTTGCCGCTGGTCGCTGTCGGGTTGTTTTATCGCTTTGGTTATTTTCATCAGAGCCTGCGCAGCGATGGTTGGCAGGAAGAATCGTACCGCGAAACCGATGCCGGCACGTTACCGCTGCGCAGCGTGAACGACGAGGAAGGCCGGCCGCTCAGAATTGAAGTCGCGATGCGCGGTCGCGCGGTGCGCGCGCGCGTGTGGCGCGCCGACATCGGTCGCGTGCGGCTGTACCTGCTGGATACCAATGTGGCCGAGAACGAAGAAACTGATCGTCTGGTGACGGGTCATCTGTACGGTGGCGATCGCGAAACGCGGATGGTGCAGGAAAAGATGCTCGGCATTGGCGGGGCGCGACTGCTGCGCAGATTGAACATCGAACCGAGCGTGTTCCATCTCAATGAAGGGCACTCGGCCTTTCTAACTCTGGAACTGGCGCGCGAGTTGATCGAAACAGATGGCGTGGACTTCGCATCGGCCGCGAATCGCGTGCGCGAACGCTGTGTATTCACGACGCACACGCCGGTGGCCGCAGGTCACGATGAGTTCAGCGCGGAACTGATTGATAAAGGCTTTGGTAGTTGGTACGAAACCGCCCTTGGCCTTTCACGCGAACAGTTTCTGGCACTTGGTCGAGTGAACGGCGATTCGCGCGAAGGCTTTGGCTTGACGCCCCTGGCGTTGCGCATGTGCCGTTCAACGAACGGGGTCAGCCGGAAGCATGGCGAAGTCTCCCGCGAGCTCTGGCAGAAGATGTGGCCCGATCGCAGCGTGAGCGACGTGCCCATCACTTCCGTGACAAACGGCGTGCACACCTCTACCTGGGCCGCGCCGATGATCCGCGCGCTCTATGAAAAGCACCTCGGCGCTGATTGGAACGAGAAAACCTGTGACACCGCGGCGTGGGCGAGCGGCATTGAAAGAATTTCGGACCCGGAATTGTGGCAGGCTCACTGTCTTTTGAAAGGTCGCTTGATGGCGTCCCTACGTCATCGTTCGATCGAAGCCAGTACGGCCGGCGGCGAAAGCGTCAACGTACTCGATTCCAAGACCTTGACTGTCGGTTTCGCGCGGCGCGTCGCGGGTTACAAGCGTTGGGATTTGTTGTTGAGAGATCCGGAGAGATTGCTGCGCCTGATCAATAATTCCGGGCGGCCGGTGCAATTTGTCTTCGCCGGCAAAGCCCATCCGCAGGATCAGGGAGCTAAACTCGTGCTTCAGAAACTGGCAAAATGGCAGCACGATTCAGCCGCGGGGAATCGTCTGGCTTTCTTTGAGGACTATGATGAGGAGATCGCATGCCTGTTGGTGCAAGGCGTCGACGTCTGGATGAACGTACCGCGCCGGCCGCAGGAAGCCTCAGGCACCAGCGGCATGAAGGCCGCGGTTAACGGTGGCTTGAATTTCTCCGTGCTCGACGGCTGGTGGCTCGAAGGCTACGACGGCGACAACGGTTTCGCGATTGGCGACCTCAGCGAAGTGTCCGACGCTGAAGGGGACGCCACAGACGCTGAATCAATGTATCGCACGCTGGAGCAAGAGATCGTGCCGCGCTTTTACGACCGTGATGACGAAAACATTCCGCGCCGCTGGATAGCGATGATGAAACGTTCGCTTGAGACTCTGGTGCCGCGCTTTAACAGCGATCGAATGGTGGCGGAGTATGCCAACCGAATCTACCAGCGCGAATCAGGCTGAACGATCAGGGAGATTTCCCTGGCGCGTCCTCTGGTTGCTCCTGTTTGCGTCTCTCGGCGGCGCTGGCGCGGCGATTCCGCTGGCCCTGGAAATTTTTCGACCGCTCGTCAAAAATGCCCCGCCGCTGACGATCCCGCTTCCTTTGCTCGTCGTGATCGGCGTCGGGCAGAATCTCGTATTGTTTGGGTTGTTAATCGGCGTCGGTCTGTTGCTGGCGCGGAAGCTGGGGCTGGGCGCGCCTCTACTTGAACGTTGGCTTTGTCATGAAGAGTCGCCGGTCAGGCTGCGCGATTCATTCAAGTATGGCGCGCTTGTAGGCGTTGCTGTTGGCATAGTCCTACTCGTCATCATCATCCCGGCTGCTTCGCACCTGCCGGGCCTGCCTTTTGTGAGTGCATCTCGAGCTGCCCTCTGGAAGAGAGTTCTGGTTTGTTTCTATGGCGGTATTGATGAGGAGGTTTTGAGTCGATTGTTCCTGCTGACTTTATTTGCCTGGTTAGGATCGAAGGTTTTTCAAAAGCAGAAAGCCGGTCTGTCCCCGCTGACTTTCTGGATCGCAAACATCACCGTGGCCATTCTCTTTGGCTTGGGTCACCTGCCCGGCGCCGCTCTGGTCGTGCACATTACGCCAACTGTGGTAGTCCTCGCGCTGGCGCTAAACGGCATCGCGGCAATCTCGTTCGGATACCTTTATTGGAAGCGAGGCCTGGAATCGGCGATGATTGCCCACTTCTGCGCGGACTTTGTCATCTACGTTGTCGGCGTTACGTTCCTGCGAGTCTAATCGAACAGTTATTCGCCCCCCAATAGCCCTTCGTTGTAAACTAATTCCCGCATGAAGTACTGCCCGGTCTGCCAGGAAAAGTTTGACGACAGCCTGAGCTTTTGTCTCAAGGACGGCGCCGTTCTCGAAGAAGATTCTGAGTCGTTCGTCGGCACCGTGCTCGACGGCCAGTATCAGATCGAGGCCTTGCTGGGCAAAGGCGGGATGGGCGCGGTCTATCGCGCGCGCCACATCCTGCTCGGCGATCGCGTGGCGATCAAGCTGCTGCCGCCAGAGATGCGCAGCAACACGGAATGGCTGCGTCGTTTTCAGCGCGAAGGCCAGGCGGCGCGACGCTTTCGTCATCACAACGCGGTCACGGTTTACGATCTGCGCACTTCGAGCGACGGGGCGATCTATCTCGTCATGGAATACGTCGAGGGCAACACGCTCGACGCTGAAATGAAGAAGCACGGACGCTTCGCGCCGGCGGAAGCACTGGCCATGCTGGAGCCGATCATGAGCGTGCTGAACGCGGCGCACGCAATGGGCGTTGTGCATCGCGATCTCAAACCCGAAAACATCATGATCGGACAGGCGACCACCGACGGCGAACGCGTGGTGAAGTTGCTCGATCTGGGAATTGCCAAGTTGAAAGAAGTTGCGGGCGCAGAGAAGACCGGGAATACAAATCTCACGATCGCAGGACAGATGCTCGGCACTCCTTATTACATGTCGCCCGAGCAGTGGGGCGAACTGCCACGCGACGGCAGTTCGGAAATCGACGGCCGCGCGGACATTTACAGTCTCGGTCTCGTATTTTATGAATTGATCGCCGGCAAGAAACCGTTTGGCGGCCTGACGCTGTCTGAGCTGCGCCGCGAACACGTCAGCGTTAAGTCGGCTCCGCTAAGCGAAGTCGTGGCGAGCGTGCCGCCGGCTTTTAGCGACGCGATCGCGCGCTCGATTGCCAAAGATCGCAGCGAGCGCCAGGAAACCGCGGGCGAGCTGGCGAACGAACTGAAAGCGGCCCTGGCGGCGGAAGGAGTTTCGCCTGCGATGCCATTGCTGAGCGTTTCACCGGCCGATTCTGCGGTCGCCGGATCGCGGGGAGCGCTGACGGGAGCGGAGCGCACGGCGCCGACCGTGGTTGGCGAAGCGATAGTGACGGGAGTTGAAAGCAAAGATGGAATCGAATCTTCAGCGGGCGTACCAAGTCAGGCGGCAACGATGCCGACCGTGCTCGCCGCTCCCCAACAAAACGTCGAATCTGCTTTAGCGGAGGCAGGGCACCCAGCCCCAACGACGGCCAGTCTTCCAACCGGATTCCCGCCAGGAGTTGCTCCGGTTGCTGAGCCGCGCAAACGCTCGCCGCTGCTGTTCATTGGTGCTGCCGTTGTTGTGTTGCTGCTGATCGCCGGCGCCGGCGGGTTTGCGGTGATGCATTTCATGAGTGGCTCAACGGCGAACGCAAACACCAACGGAAGTGGCAGCAACTCAGGTTCGTCTGCGAATAACTCGGCGACGGATGTGTCAGCCGGCGGACATGAAGTTACCCGCTACTGGCTCGAAGTCGACACGACTGACAAAGCGGATACCATACGCGCGGGTGATTCGGTGACGATGCACTCGGGCCAGTCGTTCAAATTTCATTTCAATCCGAGTGAGAACGGCTTTGTCTATATCGTTGGTCCCGGCCCGGACAATAAACCGACGACGTTTCTGACGGCGCAGCCAAGCGCCGAGTCAGGTTTGAAGACGAACGAGGCGCGGAGTGGGTTGGACTTTGCTTTCCCGGCTGACCGTGGGAATAGTGCTAACTTCATCAAGCTCGACAAGACGCCGGGCACCGACGAATTCACGGTCGTCTTCTCCTCAAACGCCATTTCCACTCCGGCATTTTTCGCGGGCCCTTCAGAACATCAATTGACTGCGGAAGAGCAAAGGCAGTGGAATGACTTTCGCGCCCAATTCAAGGCAAACGCGGTGGGAACGGAAGTCATCAAAACCGGCGCCACGCCGTTTGTTTCGGTGAAGGTGCCGCAAACCGCTGAAGGGGGCGCGCCCGTAATGTTCCAGGTGAAGATCGAGCACAAGTGAGAACGAGAGGTTTCAGGTTTCAAGTTTAAGATTTCAAGTTGGAGGACGCAGATGAGATTCAAGATTCTGTTTCTGGGATTGGCCGTCGGGGCTTTCGCTTTCGGTCTTTTCGTGGTCAGCGCGCAACAGCCTGGCGACGATGAAGTGCGCGGCGCGTTTCTGAGTTCGCGTCCGAAGACTACAAACAACAACGCGCCATCGCGCCGCCACCGGCCGCACAAGACGAACAGCAATTCAAACAACACTTCGTCCGGCGCAGCGAAGAACACGAATACGAACACCGCCGCAACCAACGCGAACACTGCGCGCAACAAGAACAGCGCGAAGAACGACTCGCAGGCGATCGGGCTTGG
>DATGVD010000565.1:0-2030 GCA_035300785.1 Pyrinomonadaceae bacterium
AACCCGTGCAGGGCGAAGGCGGTTATGTGCCCGCGCCGAAGGGATTTCTCGAAGGCCTGCGCCGCATCTGCGACGCGCACGGCATTCTGCTCGTTTTTGACGAAGTACAGAGCGGCATGGGTCGCACCGGCAAGATGTTCGCGGCCGATCACTACGGTGCGAAGGCCGACATCGTCTGCATCGCAAAAGGCATCGCCTCGGGTCTGCCGCTTTGTGCGTGCGTCGCGCGCGCCGACGTGATGGACTGGAAACCCGGCGCGCATGCCTCGACCTTCGGCGGAAATCCGGTGGCAATTGCCGCGGCGCTGAAAACGATCGAGTTGCTCGAGCGCGAATTGGTCGCGAACGCCGCTGAGGTTGGCGCTTATCTCAAGCGCGGTTTGGAAAAGTTGATGAGCAAGCACGACTGCATCGGCGACGTGCGCGGCATGGGATTCATGCTCGGCGTCGAATTCGTGAAGAATCGCGCGACTAAAGAGCCGGATGCCGAACTGCGCGATCGCGTCGAAATGGCCAGCTTCAATCGCGGTTTGATTTTGCTCGGCGCCGGATCCAATTCGATTCGCTGGTCGCCGCCGCTGATCCTGACCCAGGAGAACGTCGATGTGGCGCTGGAGATTTTTGATGAAGCGATCGCGGCATCGATCTGAAATTGTGGAGTGCGGCGGCAAGCCGAGCGCGACGCCGCTTTGGATTTGGCCTTATCGAGCGTTTAGCCAAAGCGCCGTCGCCGCTAACGCGCTGCCGGCGCACTCCAAATAGTCGAGAGAATGTCAGAAATGTTCGAAGGAACCGTAGTCTCGATCAACATAGCGCCTGAAGCCGAGGCCCCGATGCAATCAGTCAGCGAAGTGCGCGCCGTCCCTGGCCATGGCCTGGAGGGTGATCGCTATTTCGCTCAAAAGGGAACTTTCTGGAAGCCGGAGGCAAGTCGCGAACTGACTTTGATCGAAGCCGAGGCAATCGAGGCGTTGAAGCGCGAGCTGGATGTTGATTACGGACTCAGTGACAGCCGCCGCAACATAGTCACGCGCGGCGTGCCACTGAATCACCTGGTCGGTAGAGAATTCTGGATTGGCGAGGTAAAGGCCCGCGGCTTGAAGCTGTGCGAACCATGCTCGCATCTGCAAAGACTCTCGCACGAAAAGGTTCTGCCCGGCCTGGTGCATCGCGGTGGCTTGCGCGCGCAGATTCTGAGTGAAGGAATGATCCGGGTCGGAGAAACGGTTAAGGAAGTCTAAATGCTGGGAGTGCGGGCCTCCCGCCCGCATTGAGAGCGTCAGCCCGAATAGCAACTGATCCTTCTTTACTGCTGTCTATGGTTTCGGCGAGGAAACAACAATCTTCGCTTCAATATTTCCCATCCCACTGTAACCATCGGCAATCATTGAAGGCAGCGAAACGAAACTCAGTGACAGCGTATTATCGGCCTCGGAAAAAGCTCCCGTCGCCTTCAGCCCGCTGTTCGGCGAATCAACCAGAGAATCCGCGGTCATCCTTAGAATTGCTATTTCGCCTTTGCTCCTAATCACACCAGTTTCAAATCCTTCTAATGACCGGTTCTCAGTTAGCTCGTGGCTGAAGATTTCGAAAGCGAAAGTAACGAAGTTATCTTGATGCATCACCCACACTTGACCTTCCAAGCCAAACTGTTTCTTCATTCCGGCAAAACCGCCTGACATAGTGAAATTCCCGGAACTGACTCGATATGGGCGCATCTTTTGCCACCATGCGTCGGCAAAATCGAGCCGAAGCGGCGAGGCTCCGCCCAACGACACAGAAACGATCTTGTACGGGGAGGTGATCATCTGTGCGACCATCACGCCTTTCGTCGGTACTCTCTCTACTACGTAAATCCGTCCGTCCTCGATCCTGGTGATCTCCACGCTATAGCCACCAGTATTTCGCTCGCCAAGGAACGCCGCCACCACAATGTTCGTTTTGAAGAACTCTTCGTCTAGTCTCGGCAGATTTCCGTCGAGCTTCACCAACGCCTCATAAGTCTCGACATCCCGCACGACACCAACAAA
>DATGVD010000566.1:0-9431 GCA_035300785.1 Pyrinomonadaceae bacterium
AACGGCTATTTGATTTAGAACCATGTGCTCGCCTTGTTCACCGACTTCAACTTCGGACACGATAAAAACGTAGCGCAGCTGATCAGCGTACCTTTCGAGGAATTCGCGATCTTCACTGAGCGCGCTTGGCCTGATCACCACCCGGGCTCCAAGAGAACTACCTATGACCTTCGCCACACGAGCTTCTTCAAGCTTGCTTAAGACTTGATCGCGTATTTGGAATAGCTTATTCCAGCGGGCTAGGAGTACTCGGTCCCTTATCCGATCGTGAGCCGAGGAGGGAAGCTCCATCAAATGCACCGATGAACCGCGCTGATCGCAGTCTGGCAAGTTCTCCCAGATTTCATCAGCCGTAAACGCCAAAATTGGGGCGAGCATGCGCGCAAGTGAGTTGGCAATGCGATAAAGGACAGTCTGTGCTGATCTGCGCTGAGGGCTTCTCGGTGCAGACGTATAGAGTCTGTCCTTGATTATGTCGAAGTATCTTGCTGAAAGCGTGACGGTGCAAAAACCGTAGAGCGCGTGATAGACGGTGTGAAACTCGTAGGCTTCGTAAGCCGCGCGCACCTTCTCGATCACGGCGTCAAGTTCAGACAACGCCCAATGATCGATCTCGAGCATCTCTGCTTCTGGAACCGAATCTCGGGCGGGATCGAACCCGTCGAGGTTCCCCAGCGCAAAACGCGCCGTATTGCGCAGTTTGCGATAGCCGTCTGTGACCCGCTGAAGAATCTCGTCCGAGCAGCGCATGTCTTCCATGTAATCAGACGACGCGCACCAGAGCCGCAGCACTTCAGCTCCCAACTTCGGAATAATTTCATCAGGGCTAACCGCGTTGCCCAGAGACTTGTGCATGGCCTTGCCCTGCGCGTCGAGCGTCCATCCGTGCGTCAGAACCGCGTCGTAAGGCGCGCGATCGTGAACCGCCAGGCCCACCATCAAGGACGAATTGAACCAGCCGCGAAACTGATCGCCGCCCTCGATATAAACATCCGCCGGCCAGCGGAGGTTGTCGCGATTCTCCAAAACGGCGATTGAAGACGAACCGCTGTCGAACCAGACGTCGAGAATATCCGTCTCTTTGGTGAATTCATTCGCACCGCAACTCTTGCAGGCAAACCCGTCCGGCAAAAGCTCGCGTGCTTCGCGTTTGTACCACGCGTCGGCTGATTCTTTCTCGAAGATGTCGGCGACGTGCCTGATCACGGCCGCGTCGGCAACTACTTCATTACACTTCGTGCAATAGAACGCAGGAATCGGCACGCCCCAGACGCGCTGGCGCGAGACACACCAGTCGGGCCGGCCCTTCAACATGTTGCGCATGCGCTCGCGGCCCCACGCCGGAATCCACTTGACCCGGTCGTCAACTTCACGCAGCGCCATCACGCGCAAAGAATCGCCTGCCTCGCCGTTGCCGGCGGTGTTATCCATAGAGATGAACCACTGCGGCGTGGCGCGAAAGATGACCGGGTTCTTGCAGCGCCAGCAGTGCGGATAGCGATGGTTGTAGTCTTCGCTGAAGAGGAGCACGCCGCGCTCGCGCATGAACTCCACAATCCTGGGATTCGCTTCGAAGACCGTGAGGCCCGCGAAGTGTTCGACTTCGGAAGTGAACTTGCCCGCGTTGTCGACCGGGCAATAAATCTCCAGCCCATATTTTCTTCCCAGCACGAAATCGTCGTGACCGTGGCCGGGCGCGGTGTGCACGCAACCCGTTCCGGCCTTGCTGGTCGCGGCTTTCTCGCGCGCGTCTTTCACGTCGAGTTCGGTCTCCGCGTCGGCCTCGCCGCCAAGGGTCACGTGTTCGCCCAACATCAGAAGCGATGGACGATCCAGCCAGGCATGACGGCATTCAAGGCGATCGAGTTTCGCACCACGAAAGCGCGCCAGTACTTTCGGCGCGGCCAGATTGCATTTCGTGGCGACGACATCCAGAAGTTCCGCCGCGACGATGTAGACTTCGTCGCCGCTTTCAAACGCCACGTATTCAAAGTCGGGATGCACGGCAATGCCGAGGTTAGCCGGCAGCGTCCACGGCGTCGTCGTCCAAATGAGCACGAAAACTTTGCGGCCTGCCAGCACCGGATCGATCTGCGCCGGATCACTCGCCAGCGGAAACTTCACATAGACGGATGGGCTCGTGTGCTGGTCGTACTCGACTTCGGCTTCAGCCAGCGCCGTCTGATCGTGTATGCACCAGTAGACCGGGCGCGCGCCTTTGTAAACAAAACCGCGCTCGACAAAGCGCGCGAACAGCCGCGCGGTCTCGGCCTCGTAGTGATCGGACATCGTGATGTAGGGATTGTCCCACTCGCCCAGGATCCCGAGGCGTTGAAAGTCCTTCGTCTGCCGCTTCAAAGCATTGGCCGCAAACTCGCGACACGCGCGGCGGATGCTCAGCGGCGGCATGTTGGCTTTCTTCGCGCCGAGCTTTCGATCTACGTGCAACTCGATCGGCAAACCATGGCAGTCATAACCCGGAACGTACGGCGCGTCATAGCCCATCATGGTGCGCGACTTAACGATGAAGTCTTTCAGGATCTTGTTAAGCGCGGTTCCGAGATGGATGTCGGCGTTTGCGTACGGCGGGCCATCGTGCAGGATGAACTTTTCCGCGCCCGCGCGGCGCGCCCGAATCTGTTGATACAAATCCTGTTCGGCCCACTTCTTCAGACGCGCGGGTTCGCTCTGCGGCAGGTTCGCTTTCTGCGCGAACTTCGTCTGCGGCAGGTTAATCGTCTGCTTTAGTTCGAGCGCGGGTGCTTCAGTGGACATGTCTTCGGCCTTCTACAAAAGGATTGATAGTAACAGCATGAATGCTCGCTCACCAAAAGCCTCCCTCTCCCTTTTGGGAGAGGGTCGGGGTGAGGGCTTAGGACGAACGGAACTCTTGATTACTTTCCTGCCGGGCGCGTGGCCAGGAACAAAAAGGGAGGGGTTCTTTTGTCGTTCGTCCGCCAGGACCCTCACCTGGCCCTCTCCCAAAGGGAGAGGGAACACTCCAAAATCAAAAAGCCCGAACCACGTTCTCTCAGAGACGATGGTTCGGGCTGTTCGAAGCCTGTCGATGTTTTCGCAATCAGCCGATAAACATCTCCTCGTCTCCATACGTGCTGTTAATTGGACTTGGCGCAGGCGCCACCAGGACTTCCAGGCCGCGCCGCAAGCCGGCCAGGATCGCGGCCAGCTCGCGAGCCGGCTCGATCACTTTCGTTTGGATGAACTCAGTCGTGTTCACCACCCGTTCGTGCGTGGTATCGATGGCGCGACTGACCAGGTGAACTTTCTCGCGCGCCATATCGGCGGTTTCGTCGGCGACCATCATCAATCCGCGCACTTCTTCCTTGATTAACGCCGTGGACTCCGACAAGTGCATCGTCGCCGTCGAGAGATGCCCGGACATCACGTTGAACTGTTCGGCTATCTGCCGGCCCTGAACGGCAATCGCGGTTCCCTGCTCGCTGAGCGCGGTAGCCCGGGTCATCAACGGCGCGAGCCGCTCTTCGAGCCGGTTCACCGACTTGACCGCGCGATTGACAAACACCGCCATGGCCACCATCGCCGAGGCAATCATGATGAACGACAGCGCGATGATCGCGGTGATCACTACCAGCCAGAAGAGTGGTTCGTGTGGATTCATCTCAACAATGAACTTTGATCCTGGTGCTTAGTACTTTGCTTGTCTTCACCTCAGAAGTCCGCTGATTTCAAACGAACCACCGGCTGAACGAAAAACAAAGGTCAAAGATCAAAGCACCAAGTACAGCTTTGACTACATCGCCTTCTCAGGCTTGTAAGTCGGCGAGGCCTCAGTGCGGCCGGAAAGCTCAGTCTTGCGCTTCTCCTCTACGTAAGCTTTCTTTCCCGCCTCAACCGCAGCCTGGACCGAGCTAGCCTGACGCACCGCGGCGCCGCGCGCTGCCGAGGCAACCTCGCCCGCTTTCGTGGTCGCGGTATCGTAAAGCTCAGTCGCGCGTTCACGAGTTGCTTCGTAATATTCGCCGGCCGTCTCGCGCGCCGAGTCGTAAACCTCGCCCGCTTTGGCGCGGGTGGCGTCATAGTACTCGGTCGCCTTCGCACCAAGTTGCTCCGCAGCTTCTCTCGATCGATCGATGCCTTTTCGCGTGGCATCGGCAATATCGTTGCGCAGCTCTTCGCCGGACTTGGGGGCGAACAACAGCGCCAACACTGCGCCGATTCCCGCGCCCACCAGAAAAAACGTCAGTTTCGTCGAAACACTGTCGCCATAGTCACGATCGTTTCCCATTGAATTAACCCTTTCTTCAGAGGCGAGTCCCCGCAAGGATCGCCGATTTCTCTCAAATTTTCCCGGATGATGACTGCCGCGAATATATCAAATGCCCGACAACTTGCGCAAGGAAAGTGCTAATCAAGAGCCCGCTTTTCAAACTTTCTCAAACCCAGCCAAGTGAACAACAGCGAAAAGCCCACCAGCGCGCCGTAAACCAGCCAGGCCGGCATGTGCGGAAGCTGTGGTGTCAGCGCCAGACGAAATCCCTCGCTCGCATAAACCAGCGGGTTGACGAGCACGGCGTACTGAAACCATGGAATGACGTGCAGCGTCGCCCACGGATAATAAGCACAGCCGAAGAAGATCATCGGCGCCAGCAGCACGGTGAACACCAGGCTGATCTGCTGTGGCGCCGCGACCGTGCCAACGAACATCCCAAAAGCAGCGAACAACCAACTGCTGAGAAGTGCCACCGCGATCAGTTGCGCCGCGTCGACGACCCTCAGGCTAAGGTGTGTGCCCATCATCAGCCAGGAGAGCGGCAACACGACGATGCCGGCGATAATTGCCTGCACGACGCCGACGATTATTTTTTCGATCCCGACGCCGACAATGCCAATCGGCGCCAGCAGACGGTCTTCGATTTCCTTGCTCCAACCAAAGTCGATCACCAGCGGCAGCGCCACCGCCTGCATGCTCGACAGAGTCATGCTTAAACTCAAGATGCCGGGCAGCAACATGCTCGTGTAACCGCGCTGCACAATACCGAGCCGCGGCATCACAAAACCAAAGATGAATGTAAACAGCAGCGGCTGCATCGCGACGCGCAGTAGAAAATAATGTACCTCGCGCCGCGCGACCCGCAGGTCGCGATGAAGTAAGGCAATAAAAGTTGCGGCCATGCGATTCCCTATTCCCTCAAACTTCGTCCCGTCAGGTGCAGAAAAAGATTTTCCAAACTCGGCTCTGCGACGTGTGCGTCCGTCACCATCACACCCTGCTCGCCGGCCAGTCGCATCGCATTAGCCAGCAATCCTTCGACTCGGTCGGCATAGATGCGCAGTCGATCGTGATCAGTTTTGATCTCGACGACGCCTGGCAACGAGCGCACGGCCACCCCAAACGACTCAATCATGTCGCGCACCTGTAATTCGATCAGATAGCCACCGGGCACGCTGCGTTTCAACTGCGCCGGCGAATCCAGCGCCAGCAGTTTGCCGTGATCGATAATCGCGATTCGCTTGCAAAGCTGGTCTGCCTCTTCCATGTAATGCGTCGTCAGAAAAATCGTTTGACCTTTAGCGTTGAGTTCGCCCAGCAAATCCCACATCGCGCGGCGCGATTGCGGATCGAGCCCGGTGGTCGGCTCGTCGAGGAACAGAATCGACGGATCGTGCATCAGCGCGCGCGCGATCTTCAGTCGCTGAACCATGCCGCCGGAAAAACCATCGACCTTTTCATCGGCCCGATCGACCAGCTCGAACCGTTCGAGCAATCGAGTTGCTCTCGCCTCGCGCTCTTGCTTCGCCACGCTGAAATATTCGGCGTGGAACAAAAGGATCTCACGCGCCGTCAGGCTGCGATCGAGGTTGTTGACCTGCGGCACGACGCCGATGCGTCGCTTGACCGCCACCGGGTTCTGCGCCACATCAAAGCCTTCAATTCGCGCCGAGCCGCCGGTCGGCAAAACACGCGTCGTCAGCACGCCAATCGTCGTGGTCTTGCCGGCGCCGTTCGGACCGAGCAAACCAAAAAACTCGCCGCGCGGGATTTCAAATGAAATGCCGTCCAGCGCTTTGACCTCGAGACCCTTGCGCGACTTTGGCTGGTAAGACTTCCTTAGGTCTTCAACGGCGATTACTGTTTCCATAGAAACCCAACGCGGGATAGAGTGTCAGAAGCCTGCGCGTCAGCAAGGGCTAGGCTGCCCTCCCTGACCGCCACACCCCAGCCGGGCTGCCCGACTGGGGACCGATGGTCGGGCTTCTGACACGACGGACCCGAGCTACATCCCAAACTGCAGATGAGTCGCGATGTACCAGAAGATCAAGAAGGTCAGCGTGATCGATCCAAACAGGAGTGTCAGTAACCCGCCCACAATTAGCGAAACGAAAACCCAGTCACTTGCGCGCCCGCGCTTCGCGTCGTCGGCCGAGACTGTCGCGCGCCCTCGCAGCAGATTAATATTTCGAATGTTCGGTTTCCACCAGGCGTCGAACAGGTCGCCGGCAAAAGGAACCAGGCCGCCGATAAAGTAGATCGCGATGTTCAGCCCCATGCGCAGCAGCGTGATCTTTGGGACGCGATAGCGGACCGCGGAAACCAGTATGTAGAGCGCGACGATCGTTGTGGCGATGTCGCCAAATTCCGGAATCAGATCGATGACCGCATTCAGCCCAAACCGCCAACCAATTACCGGCACCTGAAACTGGTTGTCCATCAACTGGCTCAGGACTTCCAGCTCACGGTTGACTTGAACGGCCGTCGGACGCAGCACCGCGTGCGAAGGTTTTCGCGCTAATTCAATTTCCTGATAAGCCTTCATCAAATCATTTCCGATTGCCGATTTCCGATTGCCAATTCAGGATATTACCGTGAGCTTAGAGGCCAATCGGCAATCAAAAATCGGCAATTGGCAATGCTATCTAATTCGGGTCATCTGTTGCCAGAAAAACTTTCCCACCTTGGCAAATGCCGTGAATACGCTCTTTTCGCCTTTCGCGTTGCCAACCCGCGCCGGCAGCCCCAACTCCTCGGCCAGCTTTGCGTCTGGTGGCCCGATATCTTCGTCGCCGCGCTTGCTGGACAGCCAGCGATCGAAAGTACGAGTTACTACTCGCCTTTGTTCGGCCGGCGCTTCCGCGATGAAGGCGCCGCGCAAATCGTTCATGTCCGCGACTTCCAGCTGGTTCGTCTTGTAATAGCCGTCGAGGGCGGCAAAGAACTTCTCGTCGCCAAGCAGCTTGCGCAGGGCCTCGAACAGGAGCGCTCCTTTGCTGGTCACAATCGCCGCGTACTGGAACGAATTGCGATACTCGCGCGCCGCGCGGCTGGCTTCCATGTCTTCGCCCCCAAACGTGCGATAGAGCTTGTAGACTCCGCGCAGTTGTTCGTCCAGCGCATCTGCGGCCTGCGCGTCGCCGTGCGCTTCGCGGTAATAAAGCAGCGCCGACCAGTTTGCCAGCGCCTCGTCCAGGATCGGTTCGCGCGCCGGATCGTTGCCGACGGTCATGCCCCACCATTGGTGCGCGACGACGTGCGCCACGGTCCACTCTAAACTGCCTTCGACCGAACCGCGTTGTTCGCGAATCACGTCCGGCATGTTGCGCATCGTCGGCGAATCAAAATCCAGGTAGAACGCGCTGGCAATGACGCCAAAGCCCGCGAATTCCGCGGTGCCCAGCGTCGCCACCAACGGCGCATCGACCAGGCTCACGGTCTTCATCGGCAGCGGGCCAAGCCTTGTGGAATAAATCCGCACTGCGTCCGCAGCGATGTTGAGCACGCGGCGCGCCACTACGTCATGGTCCGGTTTGAAGATCGAGCGAATCGTGACGTCGCCCACGTTGCGCTGCTCTGAATGCAGATCGCGACCGGCGATGACGGCAAAGTCCCGCAGGTTATCAGCCGCGAAAGTTGTGGAAGTCAGTTCTTCTTTCTGCGCCGCAGTTTGCGCGGCGACGGGAGCGTAAACGGCGACACTCCGCGGCGCGGCCACGGTCACTTCGTAATCGGCCACTTCAGTCATCGCCGTGTCGCCGATGCTCAATTCAACCTTGCGCAACCAATCGTCGCCCATGCGCGCCGCCAGCACTGGATAAAACGAGCCGAGCAGAAGCACTCCGCGGCAACGAAAATTCGTGTCGCGCGGCCGGCGCAACTCACGAGCACCGCGCAGTGCGGCGCTGACCTGCTGCATGACATGCGTTACCAGGCCAGTTTCTTCCGGATCGATTTCCGGCACGCTGCCTTTGAACTTGATCTCGATTTCGGTGGCCGCGTTCGGCGCGACCGGCTCGCGCAGGCTGACGCGCAAAGTCGTTTCCAGATCGTCGAGGTCATACATCAACACACTGCCATCACTCGCGCTGCGCACGTCGGTTATTTCCAGACGCGGCTCGTCGGATGTTAGCTGGCCGGGTTCAGCCCTGGCCGGCGCGGCAGGTGGCGCGTAGCCCGGCACGCGCACGTTCGGGTAGAGATGGAAGTACAGCGTCGAGGCTGGATGGTCGCCGTGATTGACGAAGCGTACGCGCTCGGTGCCGGTGTAAGTGCGAGAGTCGAAGTCGAGCGCCAGTTTGATCTGGTATCGCGAGTGCTTTTCCGTTGAGATCGGCTGCAGAGGTTGAGTTTGCGCCGCAGTAGACGATGCCAGCAGAGCGGCGAGAAATAAGACGAGTGAACATTTACCACAGAGGACACGGAGGAACAGAGAGCACGGAGAACTCTTCTCTGCCGATCCAGGCTTTCCTCTGTGTCCTCTGTGGTTAATTCTTTTCATTCACGATCACCCTGCGAATAATATCTCCGCGCGCGATTCTATCCACCACGTCCATCCCGCGAATGACTCGGCCAAAGACCGTGTAGCCGCCGTCGAGGTGCGGCTGTGGCGAGTGTGTCACAAACCATTGCGAGCCGCCCGTGTCTTTGCCCGACAGGGCCATCCCGACCGCGGCGCGTTCGTAAGGCACTTCGTTAATCTCGCAGCGAATTGAGTAACCCGGCCCGCCGTTCGTATCGCCGCGCGGATCGCCCGCCTGAATCACAAAGTTCGGCACGACCCGGGGAATCGTCTGACCATTGAAGAAACCCTTGCGCGCCAGCTTGATGAAGTTATCGGCCGTCAGCGGCGCATCTTCCGGCAGAAACTCGATCACAAACGAGCCCTTGGATGTTACGACCGTCGCCGTCACGTGTCTGCCGATGCGGGCAATCGCGCGTCGGTAATCAGCTTGGGTGTTGCGCGTCTGTACCGTGCCGATGCGATTCGAAAAGTCACCGGCGCCGTTTGCTTTCAACAAAGCCGCCGCGCGCCGTCGAATCAGATGATCGGAAGAATCCAGCGCCGTCTTGATTGCATCGTTCGCTTCTTCGCTCTTCTGTTTTGCCAGCGCATCGAGGATCGCCAATGCAGCATCGTTGAGATCCTTATCTTGCATAGCTCGCGGCAGCGCTCCGA
>DATGVD010000567.1:0-5504 GCA_035300785.1 Pyrinomonadaceae bacterium
AACACGCCGGGGATCAGAAAAATGACCATGAGCACGAAGTTAATGCCTTCGATTTGTTCTTCATAAATCGTTCCCAGCACATGGTGAACGGTTGCCCTCTGGCGAAAGACGCTGATGACGTAGCGTGCTTCCAGCAGAGCGAGGCCGACGAACCAAAGGATCATAAAGATACGACTAGCCATGGCGATGCGTTTTCTGTTTGCGTCGGTCATAGCCAGATGGTAATTCGGAAATCGTGAATCGTAAATGGCGGGCCAATCCGGAGCTGCCTGCGGGCTCGTCAAACTGGCCGTTTCGCCATCGTCGCCGCGTTCGTACTTTGAGTATTGTTCCGTAAGTTAATAGACTAAGGGCATGAGTGAGCCGGACATTCAACCGCTTCTGGACAAAGTTCTCGGTGGAAACCGCCTAACGGCGGTAGACTGCACCGCGCTGCTCGAATCGTACGATGTGGCGCGGATCGGCGCGGCCGCGGATGAGATTCGCCGGCGCCGTCACCCGGACAACGTCGTCACCTACATCATCGATCGCAATATAAACTACACGAATGTCTGCAACGTTGTCTGCACTTTCTGCGCTTTCTATCGCCGGCCCGGCGCGCCCGACACTTACGTTCGCACGATCGATGAAATCTGCGAGAAGATTGACGAGACGATTGCGCTGGGTGGCACGGGCGTTTTGATGCAGGGCGGGCTGCACCCGGATTTTGGCGTCGAATGGTATGAAGATTTGCTGCGCACTCTGACTGCGAAGTATCCGGGCTTTCAGTTGCACTGCTTTTCGCCGCCAGAGATTCATAACCTGCATCTGATCTCCGGTCTGGATTACGAAACGATCATGGGGCGTTTGAAGGAAGCGGGCCTTTATAGTTTGCCGGGAGGCGGCGCGGAAATTCTCGACGACGAAGTCCGCAAACGCGTGGCGACAAAATGCACAACCGATGAATGGCTGGCGGTGATGCGAGCTGTCCATAAAGTCGGTTTGAGATCATCGGCGACGATGATGTTTGGCATCGGCGATCGCGTCGAACATCGCGTGCGTCACCTGCAACGCATACGCGACCTCCAGGACGAAACCGGTGGCTTCTTCGCGTTCATTCCGTGGACATTTCAGCGCGAGAACACCGCGTTGGGCCGGAAGATCAAGGAAGAACCAACCGGCATGGATTATCTAAAGATGCTCTCTGTATCGCGCTTGTTCCTCGACAACATCGAAAACTTTCAGTCGTCGTGGCTAACGCAGGGGTTGCGTCTGGGTCAGGTGGCGTTGCGCTTCGGCGCGAACGATATGGGCTCGATCATGATCGAAGAGAACGTGGTCTCAGCCGCGGGGGCGAAGAATGAGGCGGATGAAAAGATGCTGCGTTATTTGATTAGCGAGGCAGGATTTATTCCGCAGCAGCGCGACATACTCTACGAGCACGTCGATCGCCAACCAAATGAAGTGGCGTCTGCGCCGGCCACGGCCGTGGCGTTAGGCTGATTTCGAACTTCGCTTCTTTCCACCAAAGTCTGCGAGTCTACCTAAACGATCTGGCGGTTGTTTCTGTTCAGGAGTCTCGACCAGCACCGGCTCGAACTTTGCGACATTCAAAATCAGGCCTGAACCTTCGGCGGTAGGTTTCACTTTCGCGAGGAGCACGCGGGCGATGCGTCGCGGCATCAGCAGGGGGGCAATCGTGGCCACGGATTCTGCCAGTTGCACCACGTCGCCGCCGCCGCGCCAGTGCTCGCGCACGACCGTGTCGTCGGTGCGATCGATCAAACGCAGCAAGGTGAGCGAAATCAGAAACAGATCATCGACCTGGCCCACGAACGGGATCATGTCAGGAATAAAATCGAACGGAATGATGGCGTAAATTACCGCGCCGGCCAACAGCGCGCGCTCAGTCCGGGGCACGCGCTTATCCACCATCAACTTGCAGCACAGAATGACCATGTTCGGCAGGAACATCAGCAGGTTCTTCATCCGGCTTTTGAGTTCAAGTTTGGACATGCAAGTTGTCAGTTGTTATTTGTCCGTCGCTGGTAGCCCGTTCGATAATCCGATCCAGCGCTCGCTTCAGAGTCTAGCCGACCATCGGTTAGCCTAGCAAGCTTTCGGGCAGAGGCGTCTCATGATAAATTTGCCCGGCTATCTTTGCGCACAACTGACTACTGACGACTGACCACTGACAAACCTCTTGAGTATTCTCGAACATATTCGCCAGCGTGCTGCGGCCAACCTGCAGCACATCGTTCTGCCTGAGGGTGAAGATGCGCGCACCGTGACGGCCGCCAGCACCGCGGCGCGCCAGCGTTTGGCGCGGATCACGATTCTGGGGAGCGAAGATGGCGTTCGCGCGGCCGCGCGCCAAGCGGGCGTCGACCTTGGCGGTGTCGAAGTAATCGATCACGCACGAGCCGGTGATTACGAGAAGATGGTTTCCATGCTTTACGAGGCGCGGCGCGCAAAGGGCATCAGTACTGACGAAGCGCGAACCGCGCTGCGCGATCCGCTCTATTACGGCAATCTTATGGTTCGGTCTGGTCGCGCCGATGGTTCAGTTGCCGGCGCCACCAACACGACCTCGCACACGGTGCGCGCAGCGTTGCATTGCATCGGCGTACGCCCGGGATTCAAGCTGGTGTCCAGTTTCTTTTTGATGGCTTTGCGCGATCAGAGCGTTGGTCATAACGGCGCCATGGTCTTTGCCGACTGCGGCGTCGTGATCGAACCGAGCGCCGCGGAGTTAGCCGAGATCGCGATCGCTTCAGCGGATTCCTGTCGCGCGCTGATTGGGGCGGAGCCGCGCGTCGCGATGCTTTCCTTCTCGACAAAAGGCAGCGCGCATCACCGCTTGATTGACAAAGTTGTCGAAGCGACGCGCACCGTGCGCGCCCGCGCGCCCGAGATTGAGATCGACGGCGAGTTGCAGGCGGACGCGGCGCTGGTGCCGGCGATCGCACAAGCGAAAGCTCCGGGCTCAGGCGTCGGCGGCCGCGCCAACGTACTCATCTTTCCCGATCTGCAATCCGGCAACATCGCTTATAAATTGACGGAGCGGCTGGCCGGCGCGACGGCGATCGGCCCAATCCTGCAGGGCCTTGATCGACCCGCCAACGATCTCTCCCGCGGTTGCAAGGCCGAAGACATTGTCGATGCGATTGCGATCACCGCCGTCCAGGCTCAGGCGCGAAAGGCGATGCGCTGAACAGGCAACGACACCCGGCGTCGCGCATCCAACAGGCGTCAATCTCAACCCAGCGCAGAGGTCACCGCTTGCGACGAGCACTACCATGTATCTTTTCGTTCGCTCTGGTTTTCGTAGCGTCCGCTACCGCTCGCGCGCAGAACTCGACCGCAAAGCCATCGCCGACCCCGAAGCTCGCGCCCAAATCCGAAGAGCAAGAGCCGGTTCGCGTATTTACTGAAGAGGTGCGCTTGCCCGTCGTCGCTCTCGATCAATATGGACACTATGATCCAACCCTGGTAATAGATGACGTGCTCGTGCTTGAGGACGGCGTGGCGCAGCAGATTCGCAGCATTCAACGCTTGCCTGTTAACGTTCTCTTGCTGCTCGATACCGGCAATCAGCTCGGTTTGAAAAATACAAATATTACGAGCGCGGTTGCCCTGCGACTTATTTCCGGCATTCACGAGGGCAATCGGATAGCAGTCATGCAGTTCGCCGAACGGCCGGAGCTTTTGCAGGCTTTTACCACGGACAAGTCGGCGATCACAAAGGTACTCAAAACTAAATTACGTTCAGGCAAGACCAGCCGGCTGTCGGAAGCCATTGCCGCGGCAGCAGATCAGCTCAAAGATACTCCGGCGGGCACACGCCATATTGTCCTGGTCACAGACGGGGTCGAGGGTTCGGGCGGACGATTCAATCTGCCGGGGTCGTTGAAACAATTGAATTCAATTCAGGCCAGCGTACACATCATCAGCTATACAGTGTTGTCGCGAAAACAGATCCAAAAGCTCAACGCCTGGAGAAAGGGCGACGGTATCCAACGAGATGGCAACCCGGGCAGCAATCCGGTCGCTAATGGCGATCCTACTCTCCCGCCAGGAACGACGCGAACTCCCTCGTTCGTACTTGGATCGAAGGGTGCTGATCCGGCGCTGGCAAAACGGCGCAAAGCATACGAGCGCGCGACAGTATTTAGCGAAGCGCAACTCTCAGAGATCGCCGAGGAAAGCGGTGGCCAGATTTGGCTCCCTGAGTCGACCAACGATCTGCTAAGCGAGGCTGAAAGCATCGCCCGCGACATAGGATCGCAGTACGTCGTTACCTATCGTCCAACTCGTTCGCTCGCCGCGGCGAAACCTGGCGAATATAGAAAAGTAGAAGTTGCTTCGCGGCGCGTGGGTTTGTATTTGCGAAGCCGGCGAGGCTACATCGTGCCTAATCCTCAATGATGAACACCCAGAGTCTAAATCGCTTAGGTGGGTTGAGCTTAGAACACACACTATTTTCAATCGTCCTATTGGTTTCTCTTTTATCGGCGGCCAATACGTATGCTCAGGACAGGCCGCAGCTTAAGCCAAAACCTTCGCCGACTCCGAAGGTCGAGCCTAAATCCGAAGATCAAGAGCCCGTGCGAGTTTTCACCGAAGAAGTTCGTCTGCCGGTCTCGGCGATGGATCAGTACGGCCATTACGATCCGACGCTCGAAATCGATGACGTCCTGGTGTTGGAAGACGGCGAGCCGCAAAAAATTCGTAGTGTGCGTCACATCCCGGCGAACGTTTTGTTTATCCTCGATACGGGTGGCGACGGAAACGGTCTCAGCGGGTTGTCGAAAAAAACGAGCACGACGCGAGCCGTCGCTTTGAAGGTAATCTCGCGCCTGCCCGAAGGCGATCGGATCGCCGTGATGCAGTCTTCCAATCAAGCCGAGCTGCTGCAATCGTGGACCGACGACGTGGACGAGGTCACCCGCACGCTGACGTGGAAAATGTTCGCGGGTAAGCGCTCGAGACTATTTGAGACGATGACTAAAGCGGCGCAATTGCTGTCCGATCAGCCCGAAGGCAGTCGTCACGTAATCCTCGTAACCGACGGAGTCGAAACACCCGGCGGCAAAGTTTCACTGGATGACGCGCTGAAACAATTGCTCGGGGTGCGGGCCACCGTGCACGTGATCAGCTATACCGCGTTCGTGCGGCAGAAAACCGATCAGCACAAACCTAAGATCGTAACGAAGGACAATCCCATCGCCGGCGATCCGGTGATTACGAACGATCCCACGTTGCCGCGGGGCACAAATCGCGGCGGCCCGACCTTTGGCGTCGGCATCACTTTCGATCCGGCGATGCGAAGAGTGCGCAAAGCTTACGAAGCAGAAACGAAGAAGAGCGAGAAGTGGCTGGCGACGCTGGCGGACGAAACCGGAGGCCGGATCTTTCTGCCGAAGTCAACGGATGAAATGATTGATGAAGGCGAAGAAGTCGCGCGCGAGATCGGCGCGGAATATGTCGTTACCTATCGTCCTACTCGCCCACTGGCTGAGGCG
>DATGVD010000568.1:0-4796 GCA_035300785.1 Pyrinomonadaceae bacterium
GACAGCTCCAACTGTTCACGTCCGGCGGCGTCGCGGGCTGCGCCAAAGAAAAGCACGCGCACGCTAATCGGTTTGGAATCATTCGCGGCCATGACGTTTTCGGCGACGTTCGAATTGTGGCCCGCGCGCTTGCGCGTGAATTTCACGGGCGGGGTCGAGCACCCCAGCGGGGCTGCCCCGCTGGGGACCCCGCACGCCGGTACCACCATTCATTCAGCGCAGGCAGCCAGCACTTCCGTTTGCAGCTTGGCAGCGAGCGACGAGCGCCAGGCCTTTTCCATCTCAGCCACATCCAGCTGGATCACTTCTTCGCCGTCACTTTCGATGTGCAAACGATCAGAGCCGACGTTGCCGAGGATCGTCATCGCGCAACTGGCGGCTGCGACAATCTCTTCAATATCACCGAGCGCAGATTGGTCAAAACTGACGACGATGCGCGAGGGCGTTTCGCTGAACAGTCTCGTGGCCAGGTTGTATTCGCCGGTGAGATCGATTTCCGCGCCTACACCACGGCGATTGAGCGAAGAGAAACAGCATTCGGCCAGCGCCACCGCCAAACCACCGTCCGAACAATCGTGTGCTGAGCGCAGCAAGCCATTCTCCGCGGCGCGCAGGCAAGCCGTCTGCACTGACACTTCAGCTTCCAGATCCAGCACGGGCACACGGCCCTGGCCGATCAATTCGTCGAACGATTTCTCTTCGATTACAGCCGCGTATTCGCTAATGGAAAGATCTTCGCGCGTCATGCCCAGGAGCGCGATGAAGTCGCCGGGATTCTTGAAACCAGGCTGGACCAGACGCTTAACGTCATCGACCAGCCCCACCATGCCAATGACCGGCGTCGGCAAAACGCCGCGGCCTTCCGTCTCGTTATAGAAACTAACGTTGCCGGACACGACCGGCGTATTAAACGCTTTGCACGCTTCGGCGATGCCGTCGATGACTTCCGAAAACGACCACATCACCTCGGGGCGTTCGGGCGAAGCAAAGTTCAGACAGTTGGTAATCGCGATCGGTTGCGCGCCGACACAGACGACGTTGCGCGCGGCTTCGGCGACGACCAGCCTGGCGCCTGCGCGCGGATTCGCGGCGCAGTAACGGCCATTGCCGTCAAGCGCAATCGCCAACGCGCGTCTTGTCTCCTTGATGCGCACCACCGCCGCGTCGGCGCCGGGCAGCACCACCGTGTTCGTACGCACCATGTGATCGTACTGACGGTAAACCCATTCTTTGGAAGCGAGGTTGGGCGAGGAGAGCAAGCGCAACAGAGCGTCATTGAAATTCTGAGGCGCCGTAGTCGCTGGGAGCGCGGACGTCTCGTCCGCAGTGAGCGCGCCAGCGCGAACAGTTGACTCGTTGGAAGTATCTTCCGAAAGCACCGGGACGCGAGTTGTGCTCGCGTTTGCGGACGAGACGTCCGCGCTCCCAGCCTTAAGCGGTCGCTCATAAATCGGCGCTTCGTCCGTTAAAGATTTCACCGGCACATCGCAAACCACTTCGCCATTATGCGTGACGCGCATGCGTCCATCGTCACGCACGCGGCCGATTACCACCGCGTCGAGGTCCCACTTGCGGAAGATGTCGGCGACTTCACGCTCGCGCCCCTGGTGCGCGACAATCAGCATGCGCTCCTGCGATTCCGAAAGCAGCATCTCGTACGCGGTCATGCCCGTTTCGCGCTGCGGTACTAATGACAGATCGATCTCTATCCCAGTATCGGCACGGGCGGCCATCTCGCAGGTCGAGCACGTAAGTCCCGCGGCGCCCATGTCCTGAATCCCCGCAACGGCGCCGCTGCGCATCGCTTCCAGACAGGCTTCGAGCAGAAGCTTTTCCAAAAACGGATCGCCGACCTGCACGGTTGGTCTCTTTTCCAAAGCCTCTTCGTCGAACTCCGCCGAAGCCATCGTCGCCCCGTGAATGCCGTCGCGGCCGGTCTTCGCTCCGACATACAAAACCGGATTGCCGACGCCCGTGGCTTTGCCGAAAAAGATCTGATCCTTGCGCACCAGGCCGAGCGCGAACGCATTGATCAAAGGGTTCAGCGCATAAGCATCATCGAAAGAAACTTCGCCGCCGACCGTGGGCACGCCGAACGCGTTGCCGTAGTGGGCGATGCCGGCGACGACGCCGGCGAGCAGCGAACGATTGCGCCGCCCGTTCTTCGGATCGTCGAGCGAGCCAAAACGCAGACTGTTCATCGCTGCGATCGGGCGCGCGCCCATGGTGAAAATGTCGCGCAGGATTCCGCCGACGCCGGTCGCCGCGCCCTGAAATGGTTCGATGAAACTGGGATGATTGTGCGATTCGATCTTGAATGCTGCGCACCAGCCGTCGCCGACATCGACGACGCCGGCATTCTCGCCGGGCGGAACGATGACGCGCTCGCCGGTGGTTGGTAGACGCTTCAGGTGGACGCGGGAAGACTTGTACGAGCAATGCTCAGACCACATAACCGAAAAGACACCGAGCTCGACCGTGTTCGGTTCGCGTCCGAGCAGCTCTTTAACGCGGCTGAATTCTGCGGGAGTCAGGTTGTGTGCGGCGATGACTTCGGGTGTGATTGATTCCATAAAAAGTAGGCAGAAGGCAGAAAGCAGAAGGCAGAAAGATTGACCGCCGCTCTCTGCCTACTGCTTACTGCCTACTTCCTTATCGATTGCCGCGCGCAATTCGGCGGGTTTGATCTTGCCGAAGTATTTGAAAACAAGTTTGCCCTCGTGGTCATAAAGAAACGTTGCCGGTAACGCGCCGTCCCACTTCTCGTCCACGGCATGAATCGCCGGCTCTGGGTCGTTAACATTTAGGAGGACGACCGGCATCGTCGCCTTCATCTCTTTGAGAAAATCCACCGCTCTGGGTTTATCGGCTACTTCATCGAGCGTGATTGAGAGGAAATTCAAACCCTTCGCGCGATAATCATTGTCGATTTTGACCAGGTCGGGGAACTCTTCGCGGCAGCCATCGCACCAGGTCGCCCAAAAATTAACCAGCAGCGGCCGCGTGTCCTTCGGATCGCGCAGCAGGAGCTTTTTCAGACCGTCGAGGTCGATCTCGCGAATTTCAGCGGAGTGGTCAGTTGTATCAACGCCGTCCAGGACAAAAAAGCCTGGCGGGCGATGCGGGCCCGGAGCAGCGCCTGCGGATGGCGTTTGGGCAGGCGCTGCGATAGCCGCACCCGCCCAAACGACCGCGAGGCCGACAAGAAAAATGGAAAAGCGCAAACGCATCTACGAGACCCGCTTGATCGAACACCCAAACGCCGCGCCGCCGGTCTTGCTGATTGGCTTGCCGGCCAACAGTTGGTCGAGCGCGTCACGCAGATCGTTCGACGTAATGTTCGCCGTGTTCTGCGAGTTGTCGATGCGACCGTGATAGACGAGTTTACCGCCGGCATTGATGACATAAGCTTCGGGTGTGCGCGTCGCGCCCAGCCGATCGGCAATCTTGTTGCCGTCGTCCTTTAGCACGGTAAACGTGAAATGCTTTTCGGAGGCGTGCGCCTTCACTGCGGCAGCCGGCTCAGTAACGTTCGAGTTGATGCCAATCACGTTGACGCCGCGTGCTTTGTACTCTTCGGCCAGCTTCTCCATCCGCTCGTTGTAACCGTTCGAGACGGGGCACTGCACCGAGATAAAAATCAGCACCGCGCCGTTCTTGCCTGTTAACGATTTCAGCGAATGCTCGGCGCCGTCAGTGTCGGGAAGTTTGAAGTCGTCGATCGTCGTGCCAATCGCCGGCGGCGTGGGCAGGTCGCTGGTGTTGCGGCCGCTGCCGGCGACGGCCGCCAGAGCGATGATCACGAAAGACGCGAGGATGAGATAAACCGCATATTGCTTCTTCATGTCTCCGTAACTCCTTTCGAATGGGTGGCGTTTGAACGCCAAGATTAGCAGTGAGAAGTTAGACGTGGCAAGCCGGGGATTGGTTCGCAAAAAGACAGTCGCGTAATCAGTCCGTGGTTTTCCAACTTCGGCCTGCCAATGCGATTGCCGTAAGCGTGATGGTCACGGCCGCAGACAGGAGGCAATACTGACAAAAATGGCGAATTACAAAGGCTTGCAGATACAGCAGCCAGAGCGTCATCAGAAACATCAACGCCAACAGCGCCATCAGCAACGGCCGGGCGAAGCGATAACCAAAGGCTGCCAGGATCGATAGGTCGAACACGGTGAAATAGGCCATGGCGCCCAGCGCTGCCAGAGGGACGCTGCCAATGTGAGAGTAAGGACTGCTAAGCACTTCCGAACAACCGGAAATGATCGTGCAGCGAAGACTCTGGCCGGTGAGGTGTTCGACGGTTAGATAGATTGAATCGGCGAGGCCGATGAGCGACAGCAGCGCCGCGATCAGGTACGACCAACCGATGCGTTGCTGAGATTCCGCCGCCGACATAGTTTCGCTAAGGGTGTTGGAGTACCGACTTCAGTCGGGCATTTTTTTGAGCAACGAAGAGCCGACTAGAGTTGGTACTCTATACGCCGTCATTCAGTGTTGCGAGCTTTCTACTTGCCGGTCTCGCGCAGCGCTGCATTGATCATCTCGCGCAGTCCCTCGGGTTTCCACGAATCGCCTTTGGCTTCTTTGCCGTTGACAAAGAATGAGGGTGTGCCGGTAACGCCGCGCGCATGACCGCGAATGCCATCCTGAGTAATACGCGCGGCCACAACCTCGCCATTGAGATCGCGCCCAAAGCGATCGGTATCGAGTCCGATCTGCCTGGCATAATCGACGAACAAAGGCATTACGTCGTTCGCTTCGCTCCACGCTTTCTGATTCTCGTAGAGCTTGTCGTG
>DATGVD010000569.1:0-2003 GCA_035300785.1 Pyrinomonadaceae bacterium
CGACGCGGGCCTGATCGGCGGTGGCGCGATACCGCGTCCCGGCGAAGTCTCGCTCGCGCATCAGGGCGTCCTGTTTCTTGATGAGCTGCCGGAGTTCGATCGCAGCGTGCTCGAAGTTCTGCGCCAACCGCTCGAAGATCAAAAAGTCACGATCAGCCGCGCGGCGATGTCGCTCACGTTTCCGGCTTCGTTCATGCTGGCCGCCGCCATGAACCCCTGCCCGTGCGGATTCTGGAATGATCCGACGCGCGAATGTCGTTGCACGGCTTTACAGATTCAGCGTTACGTCGGTCGCATCTCCGGACCTTTGCTCGATCGGATCGACATTCACGTGGACGTTCCCGCGGTTAAGTTTCGCGAACTCACCGGCGAAACGCCCGTAGACATAGAGGACTCGGCCAGCATTCGTCAGCGCGTAATCAAGGCGCGGGAGCGACAACGGGCGCGGCTGGCGTCCGACGGAATCTTTTCAAACGCCGCCATGACGCCGCGTCTGATTCGCCGCTACTGCCGGATTGATTCGGAGAGCGAAACGATGCTGGAACGCGCCATGGCGCGGCTGGGCTTGTCCGCGCGCGCCTACGATCGGATCCTGAAAGTCAGCCGCACGATCGCCGACCTCGAAGACAGCGACGAGATCCAATCGGACCACGTCGCCGAAGCGGTCCATTATCGCTCTCTCGATCGCACTTACTGGACGTAAGTCAAAAACATCGAAATTGCTGCTGCTCTGCAATCTCAAAAAGAGCTAAGGGCATCGCGGCTTGTCAGAGTGCGCCTATGATCGGATACTAAAACACGAGTGGCTGCAAGCGAAACCGAGACACCGCGAACGCCCGACTACCAGTTGACCCAACGGGCCGCCGAAGGCGACATGAAAGCCTTCGAGGAACTGTATCAGCGTCATAACCGTCGTGTTTACTCACTCTGCCTGCGCATGACTGGTAACGTGACTGAGGCGGAAGACCTGGCGCAGGAAGTTTTCATTCAACTCTTTCGCAAAATCGGCAGCTTTCGCGGCGAGTCGGCATTCACCACCTGGCTGCATCGTTTGACCGTCAATCAGGTGCTGATGCACTTTCGCAAGCGCGGCGTGCGGATGGAGCAGACGACCGAAGACGGCGAGGCGCCGATTCAGATCGTCAAAGGAACGGAAAACCCGAATGCCATGCCCGTCGTCGATCGGATCGCGCTGGACAAGGCGATTGGGCAGTTGCCACCCGGATATAAGATGGTTTTTACGCTGCACGACATCGAAGGGCACGAGCATGAAGAGATTGCCCGGATGCTGGGCGTCTCGGTCGGCACGTCAAAGTCGCAATTACACAAGGCCAGAATGAAATTACGGGGCTTGCTCAGGCAACAGAACAAGCCGCGTTAGCAACCAAGAACCGGCCCTTTTCCGGGGCAGATAGACGTTCGAATTCCCAGATCGGGCCAGTTTGACATGGCGGCGAGCGAATCTCGCCGCTGCAACGTACAGAAGAAGACGCAGTCTCCCCTTTATTGCTTTGAGACCGCGAGAGTCGCGCAGTCCCGGGCTGAGTAGAAGATGCGCGGCGCATCAGAAGGTTAGAAGAAATGAACTGCGAAAAGTATCAGGATTTGCTGAGCGGCTTTATTGACGGGTCGCTGATTCCCGAAGAACACAACCGAGTCGAGGCACATCTGAGCGACTGCGGCGTTTGCGCTGAAGCGCGCAGCGACCTGGACGCTATCGTCGTGTTTTGCCGTGAGAATCGTGGTGAGTATGATGCAGTGCCGAACGAGCGCGCACTGTGGCTGCGGATTAGCAACACGATCGAAGGTGATTTGACCGGTTTGCCGCGGGCGGTAGTCAAGGTTAATGCCGGCTGGTGGTCGCGCTTGATGAACCAAAGCTGGCAAATGTCGTTTCCACGGCTTGTTGCTTCAGCGGCCGTGATTGTGATCGTAGTGGCTCTGGGAACCGTTGTTGGCGTTCGTCGATTCCAGGGCGGGGTTTCGGTCTCTCGGGGAACTCC
>DATGVD010000570.1:0-3802 GCA_035300785.1 Pyrinomonadaceae bacterium
GATCAGGTCAACACACCACCCGACGGCTTTCGCGTCACGGCGAAAACTGCTGACGCACTCGGCGCTTTTGAGGATCCTTCGCGAAACATCTGGGGCCTCCAGTTTCATCCGGAAGTAGCGCACACGCCGCTCGGCGTCCAACTGCTGCGTAATTTCTTATTCGAGATTTGCGGATGCGCGGGTGATTGGACCCCGGCTGCGGCAATTGCTGAGCAGGTCAATCTCATTCAGACCCGCTTGGGAGAGAGCAGTCAGGCAATTTGCGGTCTCTCCGGCGGCGTAGACTCTTCCGTTGCCGCAGCGTTGGTGCATCGCGCTGTGGGTGATCGCCAGACCTGCATCTTCGTAGACAACGGTCTGCTCCGCGACGGAGAGTTTGAATCAACCCTCACTCTGCTGCGGCAAAAGCTGAAGCTCAACATTCGGGGAGTCGACGCCAGCGCTCGCTTCCTCAAAGCTCTGCAAGGCGTGATCGATCCCGAAGAGAAGCGCAAGCGTATCGGCGCCGCGTTCATCGAAGTGTTTGAGGAGGAAGCAAAGCGCATCGGCGAAGTCGATTTTCTGGTGCAGGGAACGCTTTATCCCGACGTGATTGAATCAGTGTCTGTGCGCGGGCCCTCGGCTACGATCAAGAGCCACCACAACGTCGGCGGCTTGCCGGAGAGAATGAATCTCAAACTGATCGAGCCGTTGCGAGAATTATTTAAAGACGAAGTGCGGTTGATCGGAAGGGAACTCGGAGTGCCCGACGACATTCTGAGTCGTCATCCCTTTCCCGGCCCCGGGTTAGGCGTACGCATCCTGGGCGAAGTCACCGAGGAGCGCCTTCGTTTGTTAAGAGACGCGGATCGTATTTTTGACGAGGAGCTGCGGCGCGCGGAGTTGTATCACTCGGTCTGGCAAGCGTTCGCGGTGCTCCTGCCCATCTCGACCGTGGGAGTGATGGGCGATGAAAGAACCTACGAGCGCGTGATCGCGATTCGAGCTGTGACCAGCGTAGACGGGATGACGGCGGATTGGGCCCGTCTTCCGCACGAGCTGCTGGCACGTGTCTCTACGCGGATCGTTTCCGAAATCAAGGGCGTCAATCGAGTGGTCTACGACGTTAGCTCAAAACCTCCCAGCACGATTGAGTGGGAGTGATTTGGAGCGCGGCGACTTGTCGCGACGATACTGTCAACTCTACATTTCTTTCTGCTCACCGTCGGCTGCTCACTGCTAACTATTACGTGATATAGTGTCGATCCTCGAACGGCTAACAGCACAACTCGATTGAGCCTGGTTTCGGTGACCATGCAAGACAAAGACTTCGTACATCTCCACCTTCATACTGACTACAGTCTTCTGGACGGCGCGATTCAGATCAAGCCGCTGGCAAAGCGCTTGAAAGAACTGAATATGAAAGCCTGCGCCATGACCGATCATGGCAACATGTACGGCGCCATCTCGTTTTATCAGACGATGAAGGGCCAGGGGATCAAGCCGATTATCGGATGCGAAGCCTACCTTGCCGCCGGCAGTCGAACAGATCGCGTGCCGCGGGCCCCGGGCGAGAAAGTGAACTATCACATCATCCTGCTGGCAAAAGATCTGGAGGGTTACCACAATCTGGCCCGGCTAACGTCAAAGGCATTTACCGAAGGCTTCTATTACAAGCCGCGAATCGACAAGGAACTCCTCGCGCAACATAGTAAAGGCCTGATTGCGCTTTCGTCCTGCCTGTCGGGAGTCCCGTCGGCGATGCTCGCCAAAGAATGTCCCGATGATGCCGCCGCGGCCGCCCTCGAGTTCCAGGAGATCATGGGAGCAGGGAATTACTTTCTCGAAATCCAGGAGCACGGCCTTGAACCGCAGGCCCGAATCCGCAAGTCGCTGGTCGAGCTGTCGCAACGAACGGGCATTCCGCTGGTAGCCACGAACGATGCGCACTACCTGATGCCTGATGATGCGCAGGCCCACGATGTCTTGCTGTGCATCGGATCAGGAAAGACGGTCAACGATCAAAACCGGCTTCGGTACGGGACTCCGAATTTCTACGTTCGCTCAGCCGATGAGATGTGGAATATATTCGGCGGTGAATTGCCGGAGGCGTTGCAACGCACCGTCGAGATCGCCGAGATGTGCGATTTGAGTCTGCCGACCGGCGTCAACCACCTGCCCAACTATCCTATTCCGCCGTCGGAAGGGCACTTGTCGGCAGATGCGTACTTTGAGAAGGTCGTGCGCGAAGGTTATCAGACGCGCAAGGCTCAGGTGTGGGATCAAGAACGTGCCGCCGGCAGTCTGGCGAATCCGGTGGAGGTGTACGACAGCCGCCTGGCGCACGAGATGAATGTCATCAAGCGGATGGGGTATGCAGGTTATTTCCTGATCGTTTGGGACTTTGTGCGGTACGCAAAAGAACACGGTATACCGGTGGGCCCGGGCCGTGGCTCTTCGGCGGGCTCTCTGGTCGCCTACTGTCTGGGCATAACGGGTGTGGATCCTTTGAAGTACGATCTGCTCTTCGAGCGTTTTCTCAACCCCGATCGCGTCTCCATGCCTGATATTGACATCGATTTTTGCGTTCGCGGGCGAGGAGAGGTGATTAAGCACGTGGCCGAGCTTTACGGGCGCGAGTCCGTTTGTCAGATCATCACCTTCGGTACGCTCGCCTCGCGCGCGGCGATTAAAGACGTCGGCAGGGCCCTGGACATGCCCTATGCCGAAGTCGAGCGCATTTCCAAGCTGATTCCTCCGCCGGTGCGCGGCCGGAATGTCACAATCGAGCAGGCCGTGGAACAGGTACCGGAACTTCGCAAGGCAATCGATACGGACACTCAAGTGCGCCAGGTGATCGATCTCGCTCGCCGATTGGAGGGCTGCGCCCGCCATTCCTCGGTCCATGCCGCCGGTGTAGTGATCACGCCAAAGCCCTTACAGGAGCTAATTCCGATTGCTGTCAGTAGCAGAGATGAAGTTACGACCCAGTATGAAATGTCTGACCTGGAGAAGGTGGGCGTCTTAAAGATGGACTTCCTCGCGCTTAACACGCTTACCATTATAAGCGACTGCTTACTTAGCATAAAGCGCGCGCTTAACACGGATGTGGACTGGGCCAAGACTTCGCTTAACGACGAAAAGACTATGCAGTTGTTTGGTTCAGGGCGCACCGACGCGATATTCCAGTTTGAATCCGGAGGAATGCGCGAGATTTGCCGGAAGCTTAAGCCGAAGAGTCTGGAGGATCTTTCGGCCTTGAACGCCTTATACCGCCCGGGGCCAATCGACGGGGGTATGGTGGACGACTTTATTCAGCGCCATCACAGCAAGAAGGCGCCTCGTTACATTGTTCCCGAGATGAAGGAGGTCCTCGATAGCACGCACGGCGTCATCGTGTACCAGGAACAGGCGATGCACCTGGCGCAGAAGCTTGCCGGTTACACCATGGCTGAGGCGGATAGTCTCCGCAAGGCCATGGGCAAGAAGAATCGGGAGGAGATGGCACTTCAGGAGCAAAAGTTTGTCGACGGCGCAGTCTCGCGCGGAATTCGAAAAGACAAGGCTCAGCAGGTTTTCTCTTTGATGAGACAGTTCGCCGATTATGGATTCCCGAAGAGCCACGCCGTTGCTTATGCCTATCTGGCATTTCAAACGGCATATCTAAAAGCCCATTTCCCCGAACACTTCTATGCGGCAGTTCTCTCAAATGAGATTGAAGACTCTGCCAAGGTGTTTCGATACACGAAAGAAATGCGGGGGCAGGGAATCGAGTTACTCCCGCCGGATGTCAACGAAAGCGAAATTAGCTTTACTCCGCTAG
>DATGVD010000571.1:0-4324 GCA_035300785.1 Pyrinomonadaceae bacterium
ACGCAGCCGGGCAAGTCTGGAGGCCGGAACCGACGACTGCACTGCCGGGTACTCGGTCGCGTCGACTTTACCATCAGGTGACGTGCCCCTCACCGCGGTTGACACTGGCGCCAGAAAAGAGCTAGTTACAGCGATGAGCGATAAAGAGATCCATCGTTTCAGCATGCCGATTCTTCTAACAGCCCCCAGCTAAACGTGCCTTACGGGAATCGCGGGCGTCCTGCCCAAGCGCGCCGCGCGAAACTTCAAAATCAATCACCCAACTTGTACTCAAAAACGAAACGTCCGACCTGAATCAACCCCCGGCCGTCGACCGGCGGACTGATGAGCAGGGAACGAACCATGGCGCTCTTGCGATTGATGTGCGCGTCGACATTGCCGATGGCTTCACCGCTTGCGGCCCGGTAGAAGCTCACGCGAATGGTGTCGTTGTTTATTCTCTGATAACCAAAAACATACTCGCCCGGTTGCAGGAGCATGCTGCCAATCTTCAACGGCGCCTGCGTGATGAAGAAATGCGAGTACTTACCTTCGGCCGAGTATCCGGCGGTGATCATCACTACACCGGCAATGAACTTGCCGCGTCCGTCCGTCACTCCTGAGGCAGTCCGGAATTCGGTTTCAATGTTCTCTTTAACTACCGGCACGCGCGCGAGAATCAGCTTCCTTAACTCAGGTTCGGTAGCGGTGCGCCAGCGCGTGCGAACCCCCCGGACTGTCCCGGAGGCGGTTGCCAGGACCATTGTTGAAGCGACAAGGGCTTTTATCAGTATGGCGGATGGCAATGTTGAGTCTCCGATATAAGACCAAACCACGTTAACGAGAGAGCGTCCCCGGCACAGTATTGAGTATAATCGATTCCGTGCTGGCTGGAGTGTTTGTTAGCACCGGGAGCGATAGCGGTTCTCAATCCACGTCGCGGTCGAGTCTGTCAGGACAACAACCCGGTCGCTACCGCTCCCGGTACTGACCTTGTAGCACAATCAATGCGTCCAACGGCTCATTATAATCTGAACGCGAGCATTCTTTTTTTGATCTTGCTTCTTTGCTTCGGTTGCCGGCTTGCGCTGGCGCTCGATCCGGCCCGCGATCTTGCGCAGTTCAACCACCAGGTGTGGCTGACTGAAAACGGTCTACCACAAAATACCGTTCACTCGATTACCCAGGCAAAAGACGGATACGTATGGATCGCCACCGAAGAAGGCCTGGCCCGCTTTGACGGAATCAGGTTCACTATTTTCGACAAACAGAATACTCCAGAGTTGAAGAGTAATGACATTCGGGTACTTCTGGAAGATCGGCGAGGCGCCCTCTGGATTGGCACAGCCGATGGTCTGGTTCGACTGCTGGATGGAAAGTTCACGACGTTCACCACCCGAGACGGATTGCCAAGCAACGTCATCGATGCTTTATGCGAGGACCACGATGATTCGCTTTGGGTAGCGACCGCTGCCGGCATGGTGCGCTTCAGCGACAACGTCTTCTCCCCTTCGGCTCGATGGGAGTTTCCCAGAGATGGTGTCAAGGCTTTGTTTGAAGATCGAGAAGGTGCGCTCTGGATTGGTTCGTCCGATGGCCTGGCTCGATACAAAGACGGAGCCGTCGCCAAATACACGACGCAGAATGGCCTGGCCAATAACAGCGTTGTCTCGATCGATCAGGACAACGAGGGCCGCCTGTGGATCGGCACGCCTAATGGGTTGAGTCAGCTTGAGCGCAACCGATTCCTTACCTATACGACGCGTGACGGGCTGCCGAACAATCGGATTATTTCGCTGGCGGTGGACCGCGAGGGCAGCATATGGATCGGCACGGCCGGTGGTTTGAGTCGCTTCGCAGACAAACAGTTTTCCAACTTTCGCCTCGGCGATGGCCTGGCAAACGAAATCATTCTTTCGATCTTTCAGGATCGCGAAGGCAGCCTGTGGATTGGCACTGAATCAAGCGGCCTAAGTCTGTTGAAGGACAAGAAATTTACCACCTACACAATCAAGGAAGGCCTTGGCAGCGATTTGGTGAAGTCGATCTACGAGGATCGGAAAGGCAACATTTGGATCGGAACGAATGGAGGCGGCTTGAGCCTCTTGAAAGATGGCAGGTTCACTACCTTCACGACTGCGGACGGCTTATCCAGCAACGTCGTCCTGGCGTTGTTTGGGGATGGCGCCGGAAATCTCTGGGCCGGGACTCCTGACGGATTGAATCGATTCCGGGATGGAAAGTTCAAAATCCTTACTTCCGCTGACGGACTGGCCAATGATTTCGTCCGATCAATCTACGCGGACCGCCGCGACAACCTCTGGATCGGCACGCGCGGCGGCTTAACGCGATTGAGAGGGGAACGCTTCAATATTTACACGACGGCAGACGGACTGCCTAACGACTTCGTGGGAACGATCTATGAAGACGCGCAGGGCAACATCTGGATCGGCACGCTGGGCGGGCTAAGCAAGTTCAAAGACGAAAAGTTTACTAACTACACCACCCGCGACGGACTCTCAAGTGATGTTGTGATTTCGCTTCACGAGGACGCCGATGGTGCGCTGTGGATTGGTACCAGCGGCGGCGGACTCAATCGGCTGAAGCAGGGAAAGTTCGTTGCCTTTACCACTCGAAACGGGCTGCCTGATGACGTCATTTATGGCATTCTCGAAGACCGCCAGGACAGCCTCTGGTTAAGTTCCAACAAGGGCATCTTTCGCGTCAGTAAGAAGGAGTTGGACGACTTTGCAAATGGGACTGCCGGGTCGATCAACCCCGTGCTTTACGGGCCCGCGGATGGAATGATCACGCGAGAGTGCAGTGGTGGCGGGCATCCGGCGGGCTGGCGGAGCGCTGACGGTAAACTCTGGTTCTCGACCATCAAGGGCGTGGCGATGATCGATCCCGAGAAGATAAAGCTAAATGATCAGCCCCCGCCGGTTGCCATCGAACAGATCCGTGTTGATGACGAATCCATCCTGCCGGTTCAGACTATCGAGTTGTCACCGGGCAAAAGCCGTTTCGACTTTTATTACACTGCGCTCAGTTTCGTGGCTCCGGAAAAGGTCAGATTCAAATACAAGCTCGAAGGATTCGACAGTGACTGGATTGATGGCGGCACGCGTCGCGTTGCTTACTATACAAATCTGCGGCCCGGTCGCTATAAGTTCCGAGTCATCGCTGCGAACAATGATGGCTTGTGGAGTCCCACAGGCGTCGCCTTCGATCTTTATCTGAAGCCACACTTCTACCAGGCGTACTGGTTCTATGCTCTCTGTACTCTTATCCTGGCCATACTCGTCTGGCAGCTTTATCGATTCCGTCTTAAGCGCGTAGAGTCGCAATTTGCCGCTGTCCTGGCTGAGCGCAACCGCATTGCTCGTGAGATTCACGATAACCTGGCGCAGGAGATGCTGGGCATTTCGGTACAGCTGGAAGTTGTGGCCCGAACGATGCCGGCTTCCCCGGAATTGGCCAAAACTCACCTGGATCGAGTAAGAATGTTGGTTCGTGACGGGATTGCGGAAGCCCGCCGCTATGTTTGGGATCTACGCTCGCAGGCGCTTGATAAGAACGATCTGCCGGCGGCGTTGAGCGATACAACGCGGCGCCTGACAGCTGAGACTGGGGTCGAGGCCAAAGTGGAAGTCAGCGGCGCATTCCGGCCCCTCAGTCCGCTGATTGAAGGCAATCTTCTGCGAATCGGACAGGAAGCCATTAACAATGCGGTGAGACACGCGCATGCTCGAAACGTTATTGTTAGTTTGAAGTTTGATGCGCGACGAGTACAACTAAGTGTGCGGGATGACGGACATGGGTTTAATTATCAAGAGTCGATGAATGGCGAGGCAAAACACTTTGGTCTGGTGGGCATGCAGGAACGCGCGGTGCGAATTGGCGGCACCCTGAAAATTGATAGTCACGCAGACGAAGGTACGGAAGTACTGGTGGATGTGCCGATCAGTGATTGACGAATGTATAGACGAAAAAGCTCCGTAGGAGCTGAATGTTTATAGTTTGCGGGCAAGGCCAGGATGCTGCAGCTCCGTAGGAGCGAAATGTAGGCCGGGTTTAAATGTATTCCGCTCCTACGGAGCTCTCGGGTTTGGGGGGTCGTCTTATCTATAAACATTTCATCCCTACGGGATGTTGACTTAACATCCGGGCTTCCAATGACTAACAACAAGATCAAAATCATGGTGATAGACGACCAGGCGGTCGTGCGCCAGGGTTTCGTGGCTCTTATCAACACCGTTTCCGATATGGTCGTCGTGGCTGAGGGCACAAACGGTCAGCAGGCCATCGAACTCTATCGGCTCCATCGGCCCGACGTCACTCTGAT
>DATGVD010000572.1:0-3727 GCA_035300785.1 Pyrinomonadaceae bacterium
GCTTCAATTCAGGGCGACATGGTGCGAGTAACGGGCAAAGATCGCGATACTTTGCAGCAGGTGATCGCCAGCCTGAAGGCGAAAGACTTTGGCATCAACGTGCAGTTTACGAATTATCGATCGAACTAGAGTCCGCAACCACCTGCGCTAGCGGGTGGGCCAAAGCGTTAAGTGCGATATGACGACGGCAACGAGTTCAACAGCAATCCTTGAAGACGTTCAGCTAACCGCTAAGCGGATCTTCGATCTGATCTCGCCGGAGTTGCTGCTTGTCGAGGGAGAGTTCGAGCGGCAGGCGCGCTCGAACATTCAGGTCATCGCTTACATCGGCGAGCATCTCCGGCGGTCGGGTGGCAAGCGCGTGCGTCCCGCGCTGGCGATTCTTTCGGATTACGCGGTCGGCGGTGATGGGTCGAGCGAGAGCGCGATTCGGATGGCCACCGTGATGGAATTCCTGCACACGGCCACGCTGGTGCATGACGACGTGATCGACTCTGCCGAGACCCGCCGCAATCGTCCTTCGATCAATTCGGAGTTTGGAAATCAAACCGCCGTGTTGATGGGTGACTGGCTCTACATGAGCGCGTTTGAAACCAGCCTGGCTGAACGCTCGCTGCCGATTCTGGACATCCTGACCGCGGTTACGCGCAAGATGACGGAAGGTGAGTTGCTGCAACTGACTCTGCTCGGACGTACGGACATTTCCGAAGAGCAATACTTCGACGTGATCGCGCGCAAGACGGCGTACTTGTTCAGCGCGTGTTGCGAAATTGGCTCGTTGCTGGGCGGCGCCGATCCAAACGCGCAACGGATGCTGCGCGATTACGGGATGAATCTGGGGATTGCGTTTCAGCTGGTGGATGATTTGCTGGACACCACCAGCAGCGAAGACGTCCTCGGGAAGCCCGCCGGCGCGGATTTACTGGAAGGCAAAGTTTCACTCCCGATGATCTTTCTGTTGCAGCGCGAACCGAAATGGCGAGCGGAGGCGCAGAGAGTGATTGCCGAAAGCAGCTACGAAAATGTTTCGCGCGAGTCGCTTTTGCGCGCGCTGGAAGACACCGGCGCGCTGGGCCTAGCCCGGGAGCGGGCGATCGAATATGCCGAGGCCGCGCGCGGCGCGCTCGATGGTCTTAAGGATTCGCCCTATGCCCAGGCCTTGTCCGCCATACCCTCTTACATTGTCGAACGCGATCGATGAGGTATTGTCGATTGCCAATTTCCAATTGCCGATTGGTCCCAATCAAGGTTGCGGTTTGGTGCCCTAGTTTCTCGATCGTGAGAGATTGCCGTGTCTGTGAAAATGATCCACGAAACTACACGAAGCGGCTTTGTTGGTGTGATTTCGTGTGGTTTGGTGGATCGTTTCTGAATATGTCCGACGAACACACGACACGAACCTGAGGCCCGCTGGGTAGGGAAAGGGGTTGTCAATCGGCAATTGGCAATCTAAAATCGGCAATGACTGATGGCTAATGAAACCCTCATCGCCCGGCTCGAACAAAGCCTGCGCCATTCGCGCGGGGCGCGTACGCGTCTGGCGGCCCGGCTGGCTGAGTTGGAATCCGAGGCCGAAATCATCCGGGGCGAGCTGGCCGAGATGGATACGCTCGCGGGCCAGACAGAGGCGGCGATCTTTCGGCTGTTGTCGAATGTCCTGAGCGGCCCGGCCACGGCGGTCGGGACTACTTCGGTCGGAGAGCTGGAAGCGGAATTACAACGGCGGCTGGCGCAGATCGAGCTTCAGTCGCATACGCCATCCCAGCGACACAACATTCCGCCGATTCGAAACAACCTCGAAGCCAACAGCGATCGCTTCTTCGATCGCACGATTCCGCAAGCGACGACGATGATCCTGCGCGAGGCCGCCGGCCCCCTTCACGTTAACGAGATCTACAACCAGCTGATCGAAGGCGGTTTCAGCTTCACCGGCCACAATCCCACGATCAGCATCGCAGTTTCGCTCAACCGCAACAGCCGCTTTCGCAAAGTCGCGCCGGGAACATTTGATCTGGTAATTCGGGATGCGGCGAAGGCGTCGTAGGCAAAAGGCAGAGACCCGACCGTTAGGGAGGGTGCAAGTTGCTAGTCCTCAAAGTCCGGAATGTCACCCTGTCCATACAAGACATAGTCAATCGCCCGCGAAACGTGCTCCGGCTTCCACAAGTACCGACGACTCTTGCCGCGCGCCCACGGGCGAACTTGCCTACTGATTAGACCGGCTTCGCGGAGTTTGCGGGTCGAGTAGCTCTTGAAGGCGTCGGCTACCGGTTCGGGTTTTGATTGCGCCGACACGACAGCGTGGAAATGATTCGTCAGCACATTGATTGCCCACAGATCGTATTTACGGTAATCGCAAACTTCGTCAATAGCCTCTTTCACAACCGTCCGTTGCCCATCGCTCAAGAGAAATGCGTCTTGCTTCATGTTTCGCCGCATTAGATCTTCGAGTTTTGTGTTTGCCGGTCGACGATGCCTTCCGTAAACATTCAACCCATGACGATCAACGGCGAGTCGCTCATCGCCGTGAAGCCAGGTTCCGTAGCAGCGAACGGTGATGAGGTAAGCGAGCGGAAACTCGCTGCGATCAAAATCGTCGTCGAACACTTCTTGCACCCTCCCTGACGGTCGGGTTTCTGCTTTGGCGGCTAGACACTTCCGGCACCCTCCCTCACGGTCGGGTTTCTGCCCCGGTCACACCAGTTTGCTTCGCAATTCAGTGAGTAGCTGTTTCGCTTCTTCGGGTGATAGCCCATCCGGATCCGCCGTCCGCAATTCATCCACCACTCTCTGATTCGCCAGATCGAACAGCGAGGTTTGCGCCGCGAGGCGGCGACGTCCAGCCTTAGCGGCGACCCTACTCAGCGCATCGCTGTCATTTGCAGTTGATTCATCGGCTCCGGCTGCCGCCGCGCGTTCGATTGACGCGCGCGATTCCTCTTCAGTGAAAACCTCAAGCTCGTAACGCTCCAGCCTTTGCAGAACCTCACGCGCGCGCGCCAATGCCGCAGGCGGCATGCCCGCCAGCCGCGCGACTTCGATGCCATAAGACTTTGAAGCACGGCCGCGTTCGAGTCGGTGCAGAAAGACGACTTCGCCTTCGCGTTCAATCGCGGTGATTTGATAGTTCTGCGCGCCCGGCAGTCTTTCGGCCAGCTCGGTAAGTTCGTGATAGTGGGTCGCGAACAAAGTCTTGGCGGCGTGCTCGGCTGAATCGTGCAGGTATTCGGCTACGGCCCAGGCGATCGAGAGGCCGTCGAACGTCGCAGTGCCGCGCCCTATCTCATCAAGCAGAACCAAAGACCGAGGGGTCGCGCTGTGCAGGATCGCCGCCGTCTCTGTCATCTCAACCATGAAGGTCGAACGGCCGCGCGCCAGATCGTCCGATGCTCCCACGCGCGTCCAGACCCGATCGAGCAGAGGCAAACGGGCTTTTTCCGCCGGCACGAACGAACCCATCTGCGCGAGAATGCAAACGATTGCCGTCTGCCGCAGCACAGTGCTCTTGCCGCCCATGTTCGGACCCGTAATGATCAGCAGACGATCGGTTGAGTTGTTCAGATAGACGCTATTGGGAATAAACGGCTCCTCGTTGAAGACTTCAATCACCGGATGGCGGCCAGAGACGATTTCGATTTCGTCGCCATCGTGCATTACCGGAAGAACAAACCGCCGGCGCACCGCCGTCTCGGCCAGAGCGGCGATCGCATCGAGACACGCCAGGGCG
>DATGVD010000573.1:0-2725 GCA_035300785.1 Pyrinomonadaceae bacterium
AATCCATGAACTCACTGATCGCGGGTTTCGTCAAAGCCACCGCCATGCGGTGCCCGCCGATGATCGTCGGCGCGACCACGTGATTCGCTCCGGCGCGCAAAAGTTTTACCTCAGCCTGTTCTTCGGCGGCCCGCGCGACGATGCGCAAATTCGGATTCAAATCTCGCGCCGTCAGCACTACGTAAACATTGTCCGCGTCATCAGGAAGACAGGCGGCCAGGCCGCGCGCGTGTTCGACTCGCGCTTCGCGCAGAGTTTCATCGAGCGTCGCGTCGCTGACCAGGACATTGATGCCGCGTTGTGCAAACTCGGCCGCGCGTTGCTGATTCTGTTCGATCACGACGAACGATTCGTTCGTGCGCAACAGGTCGCGCACCAGGTGCGAACCAACGCGGCCTGATCCGCAGATAATGAAGTGATTGCTTAGCTTGCTCATTCTTCTGGAGCGTCGTCGCTGGCCAAAAGTCGCCACCAGCTCCGACTGCACGACAGATTGAACTATGGTCGAGATGGCCAGCGCAACCCCGCCTGCCCCAATCAGCATGACCGCGACCGCAAACATGCGGCCCATGCCGCTGCGCGGAGTCTGGTCACCGTAACCGACAGTGGTTAAGGTCTGGACCGTGACGTAGAGACTGTCGGCGAGCGGCCAGCGTTCGATGAAGTGAAACCCAATCGTGCCAAATATGATGGCGGCCAACAGCGCCAGCAGTGCATAGCGAATGCGAAAGCTTATTCTGGCCGGAGTGCGTGGCGGCATGAGTTTGTTGGAACCGATTCGCGTCGAATACCAGAGAGCGCTCGCGGGAAATGTGGTCGCCTATCTCCTCTTCCAGCGCACGCCGTCCTTGGTATCTTCCAGCACAATTCCACGCTCTGCGAGCTCGTCGCGAATTTCGTCGCCCCGCTCAAAGTCGCGGCGATGGCGCGCTTCCTGGCGCTCGTCGATCAGTTTTTGAATCTCTTCGTCGAGTATCTCGCGTTGTGGCTGACCGAAAACATTCAGCACGCTGTCAAGGCGCTCGATCGCGGCCATGACCTCGCGTTGGTTGTCTTCGCGCAGCGTACGTCTGGCCAGAGCAGTGTTCACTTCGCGGGTCAGCTCGTGAACGGCGGCGAGGGCCACCGATGTGTTCAGGTCGTCGTCCATGCCCGCTTCGAATTCTGTCAGAGCTTGTTCGGTTGCGGCGTGAAGTTCATCGCTGCGGCCCGGTTCAGTCCTGGCTTCCTCCAGGCGTGCGCGAAAATCGCGCAAGCCCGCCACGGTTTTCTCGGCGCCGGCGAGCGCATCGAAAGTAAAGTTGAGTTGTTTGCGACAGGGCACACTGAGCAGGAAATAACGAATCCCCGCCGGCGTAAAACCCCTGGCGGTTAAGTCGCGAAACGTGTAGTAGTTTCCTTTCGACTTTGACATCGTCTCGCCTTCGACTTTCAGATGTTCAAAGTGAAGCCAGTGACGCACGAATTGAAGGCCGGTGGCGCCTTCGCTCTGGGCGATCTCGTTTTCGTGATGCGGAAACACCAGATCGATTCCGCCTGCGTGCAGATCGAAAGTCTCGCCGAGATATTTCATCGACATCGCCGAGCATTCAATGTGCCAACCCGGCCGCCCGCGGCCGATGGTTGTTTCCCAAGCGGGTTCTTCCTGTTTCGTCGGTGCTTTCCACAGAGCGAAGTCCCTCGCGTCTTCCTTTTCATATTTGTCGGTGTCGACGCGCTCGCTGCCGCCAGCGATGTTGCCGGCAAAGTTGATCTTCGAAAGCTTCCCGTACTCCGGAAATGAACTGATGCGGTAATAGATTGAACCGTCGGAACGATAAGCGTGACCGCGCTCCTCCAGCTTGCTGACAAGGGAGGCCATGTCGGGAATGTGTTGCGTCGCGCGCGGCGCGACCTCGGGCCGCTGGCAACCGAGCGCGTCAAAATCTTCCCAAAACGCGGCGATGTACTTTGCGGTGTACTCATCCAGCGATTTACCGGCCTCACGCGCTTTCGCAATGATCCGATCGTCAACGTCGGTTAGGTTCATCACTTGCGTGACGCGCAAGCCTTTGAGCTTCAGATAGCGGCGCAGCACGTCGGCAGCGATCGCCGAACGAAAATTGCCGATGTGCCCATAATCCCAAACCGTCGGTCCGCAGTAATAGAATCTCACTTCGCCTTCAACCAGCGGACGAAACTCTTCGAGCTGACCAGAGAGGGTGTTGTGGATGCGCAGCATTGGATGCGAGTCTAAGAAAGGACTGGGAGCGAGTCAAACACGGCGGTAATCAAGATAAAAGGCTTGCTAGTCGTATCTGAGCGTCAACAGCAGTAACAATCTCAACCGGCAAGTCTCTTAGCGTTTGCAGAAACTGACGGTTCTCGCTGACGATGATTCCTATTCCCAACGCCTCAGCATGAGCTGCGATTACTGCGTCGCCCTTTCGGCAACCGCGTTCTTCGTAGAATTTCACTAGTTCGATCGCCGCCGGCTGCCAACTCAATTCAATGAACTCTGAGCACTGATTGATTACGCTGTAGAAGTTTCGCATCTCATCTTCTGTTAGAGCGAGATTCAGTTCCTTCAACACCTGGAGTGGGATCACGACCGAAAATGAACCGACGCGATCCAGTAATTGCGCGCAGGCGGGAAACGCATCGTCACCGCGCAGGCCGAAGACCCAAACGTTGGTGTCCAGCAGCCATCGTTCAGGAGGGATAGTCATGCTCGGCGAGCTGTTGG
>DATGVD010000574.1:0-8738 GCA_035300785.1 Pyrinomonadaceae bacterium
CTTTCGCCTTCGTGTCGTCACCGGCGATGAAAATCGCGCGCCGCTCCTCCAGCGGCAAACTCGGGTCGCCCTGACTGGCGAGATGTTTGAAATAGATTGTGTTAAAGCCTTTGACCAGTCGCGCTTCCTTCAAGTGCGAAGCCATCATCTCGCTGGAGGTGGTTTCGTCCCCGTCGAGTTCCGGAAACTTTCCGTCACGCTCCGGGTAGTAGTTGCCGGCATCGATGACAACTTTGCCCTTGAAAGCGTCCTGAGGAAGCGTCCGATATTTGTCGAAAGGAATCGCAATTAAGACAACTTCGCCAAACTTCGCCGCGTCCTCAATCGTCGTCGCATGCGATCTGTCGCCGAGTTCCTCGACTAACGCTTCCAGACCCTGGCCACCCCGCGAGTTGCTGAGAGCGACTTCATGACCGGCGCGCACGAAAAGCCGGCGGCGTTCGCCCCAATGCTTCCCGAACCAACAATTCCTATCTTCATCGTCCGAATCCTTTCTCAAGTTGCGTATCAGTTTAGAGCTGGCTCATGCCTCCGTCCGCCACGATCTCCGTCCCCAGCAGGAATGAAGAATCATCACTGGCAAGGAAGAGCACCGTCTTGGCGATCTCTTCCGGCCGTCCGAATCGCTTCATCGGCACCTGCGCCTTTATATACTTTAAGGTCTCATCGAGCGCATCCGCCGCCATGCCGAGCTTCCCGAAGATAGGAGTCGTAACCGGACCGGGGCTGACGACGTTAACGCGGATGCCGCGATCCACAAGTTCAGCGGAAAGCGTTCGCGCCAAAGTAATGAGCGCCGCCTTGCTCGCCGCGTAAACGCTGGAGTTAGGCATCCCGATGTATGCATTAATTGACGCGTTGAGGACGATCGAAGCATTGTCGTTGAGCAGCGGCAGCGCCTTCTGGATCGTGAAGTACGCGCCTTTGAAATTGATGTCCATGATTGAGTCAAAGAATTCCTCGGTCACGGACTCCAACGGCACAAACTTGCCGACGCCGGCATTAATAAAGAGCACATCGATCCTGCCGAACTTCTCTTTCACCACTGCAAACAACTTGTCTATGTCCGTTAGACTCGACGCGTCCGAGCGCACTGCGAGAACGTCGCCGCCAAGCTCGCGCTTAGCCTCGTCGAGTGTCTGTTGGTCGCGGCCGGTAATTACCACCCGTGCGCCTTGCTCCTTGAACTCTTTTGCCGTCGCCAACCCGATGCCCGAGTTTCCTCCCGTGACTACTGCTACTTTGTCTTCCAATCTTCCCATCGTGTCTTCCATCCTTTCTTATGGTTCGCCTCTCCAGCGCTTGCGCCTCTGGATCCTACGCGCGTTCTGGAACAACCGTTCCAGAACAACGCAAAAAATTTAGTCGAGCACAGAAAGCGTGACCTTCACCACATCTTCCAGCGTCTTGCGATCCTGTGTTGCTTTCGACATGAGTACTAATCCCTGGAGACTGCTATAGAGAAATCTCGCCACCGCGCGTGGCTCCCTAATTGTCTTTAGCTGTCCCTCGTTCTTACCTCGCAGCAAAGCCCGATAGAAAGCGCCTTCCATCGCGGCCATATTGCTGCTGGTCCGGGCCGCCGTCGCTTTGCAGCGGCCAGCCAGTTCCGACATCGCGTTACCTGCGAAGCAGCCGCGTCGTTGTGTGTCACAAAGTGCTCCTTCAACAACGCCGACGAACAATTTTCGCACTGCCTTCTTAACCGAGGCCGAATTCTCCAACAATTCAATCGCCTTTTGGCTCTCTAACTGGCAATAGCGATCAAGCGATTGCAAATAAAGCGCGTGCTTGTCTCCGAAGGTGTCATAGAGACTCTGGCGGTTGATTCCCATGTGCCCGACCAGACTCTGGATCGATGTTCCTTCGTATCCGCGCGCCCAGAAAACCTCCATCGCCTTCTGAAGGGCTTCGTCTCGATCGAACTCTTTGTGCCGCGCCATTGGCTGTCACACCTCTAAGAGCAGCTTATACTCTTTCTGGAACGAATAGTCAAGAATCGAGCCGGTAACAGAATCGAGCCGGTAACAATCTTCTCGGCCGTAGTTTCAAATCCGAACCCTGATCTTAACGGCTTTTGTTCGGTATCCATTTACATCTCCTTGAAAGGTCCAGGAGTCGCATCGTCGATCGTCTTCATTCTGGCCTCGGTCACCTGTTCCTTTCAAACCAAGCGTGATAGTTTTTGGGTATTCGTTAGAATAAATCCAGGTCTCAATTGAGAATTGGTCGCCTTTGTTGATACTGGAGATCATCGTCACTGTCGCCGGCGGCCTGGCTTTGATTTATCTGCTGGCTGATCGCGCTTTGTCAGCTCCACGCTATCATGGCCCAACCACCAATCATTTCGACGGCAGAAGGTTTCATAATCTTGAGCCGCCCGCGCACAAAGGTTTTGTTGATTTTCTTCGTTGGCAATTAACCAGCAAGCCTGGTCCGTGGAACAAGTGGACAGACTCGCAACCCGGCTCCGCGCCGCCATCAAGAGTAACTGGGAGTGTTCTGCGAGTGACCTTTATTAATCATGCTACGGTGCTCATCCAGATTGATGGCCTGAACATTCTTACCGATCCAATTTGGTCTGAGCGCGCCAGCCCGGTTACCTGGGCCGGTCCAAAGAGACATCGATCTCCCGGACTGCGGTTTGAAGACTTACCACCAATAGACCTCGTGCTCATCAGCCACAATCATTATGATCATTTGGATATTCAGATACTCCTAAGACTGGACGCCGATCATCATCCACACTTTGTAACCGGTCTGGGAAATAGTGCGCTGCTTAAGGCTCAAGGGGTCATCGATGTTACCGAACTTGATTGGTGGGACATCGCGAAACCTTCCGATGAAGTTAGCGTGACTTGCGTGCCCGCCAAACATTTTTCGGGGCGAGGTCTGAGCGATGTCGACGCGACGCTTTGGTGCGGTTACGTCATTCAAACATCGTCAGGGAATATTTATTTCGCGGGTGATACCGGCATGGGAACGCACTTCGCTGAAATCAAGAATCGGTTCAGGTCGTTTCGACTTGTTTTGTTGCCAATCGGTGCTTATCTGCCCCGATGGTTCATGCATCCGGTTCACCTATCGCCGAGCGAAGCCGTTGAATTGCACCGCCTACTAAAGCCCCACGTGAGCATGGCTATACACTTTGGAACCTTCGCGCTGGGTGATGACGGCGAAGAGGAGCCGGTGGCCAAACTTCGCGAAGCCCTGAACGAGAAAGACAAAAGAGATACGAACTTCTGGGTATTAGAACACGGCGAAGGACGGGACGTGCCGTAAAAACCTCGGGTTGTCCTCGGTCACGCCTCGCTATCTAAACTGCCGATCCGCTCGCGCTGATTTGTTGAGGCGACTCAATCGCTTGCAGGAGGCAACCAAGGCTTGTCGCCGCGCACTCGCGCTAACGACGAACAATGTCGAGCAACAATTCCTTCGCCAGCGTCTGAATGAAACGACAAGGACAAACGGGCAGGTGCATTGACTCTGGTGGTTATCTCGTTTCGTTTCTACAGCGGGCAAACGCTGAAGCGGCTATCATGACACTGCATCCATCGTGGACGTGCCTATCGGCGCAGAGTTTCCGTCCGGCAATAGCGTTACTTTTAAAGACAGGCGTGGTAATTTGGTGTTCAGTTCCCCCTCAAATTGCAACGCGCGACTTCGAGCGGTCTGCACAGGATCGCGGCAGAAGGAGGCAAGTATGCTACCAAACCACCGCTTGGTCGGCCGGGTTTTCCTTTTCATAGGGATCGTCTTGGTAACCTGGAGCGTTCTGTCAACATTTGGCGCAGGACGGAACCAGACTTCAGCAGCCGATGCCAGACTCGTCGACGGACTCGCCGCGTGGCAACAGGTCTATTCGGTCCTGACTTCACCTCGCTGCATCAACTGTCACACCGCGACAAATTATCCACAGCAGGGCGATGATCGTCATCGTCACTTCGCCAATGTCATTCGAGGCCCGGCAGGCAAGGGCGTTCCCGGCTTGAATTGTGCGAGCTGTCATCAGGAGACAAATGCCGATAGTACCGGCGTCCCGGGCGGACACAACTGGCACCTGGCCCCGCTGTCAATGCGATGGCAGGATTCCAGCGACCAGCCATTGGCGAGCGCCGCGGTGTGCCGAGCGTTAACTGATCGCGCAAAGAACAACGGTCTCGATGCGCCGGCTCTACTAAAACATAACGAAACTGAGCCGCTGGTTTTGTGGGCCTGGAATCCAGGCCGGCGCCCGGACGGCACTATGCGGACGTTGCCAGCTATTTCACACTCGGAGTTCGTCGCGGCGACTCGTGTTTGGGTCGAAGCAGGTACGCCTTGCCCGCCAGGAAAATAGGAAGCGAAGATTGGAGGTCAGTTATGGCAATTTATCAACTCAACGTAAACGGTCAGCGCAAACAGGTGAACGTCGATCCTTCCACACCGCTTCTGTGGGTGCTGCGTGAAGAACTGAAAATGACAGGAACAAAGTACGGTTGTGGCATAAGCGCCTGCGGTGCATGCACCGTACACGTTGACGGCATCGCCACTCGGTCGTGTGTGGTGCCGGTGTCTCTGATTGGCGATCGCTCAATCGTTACCATCGAAGCGATGGCGCAAGATCCGGTTGGCCGAGCGGTGCAGGAAGCCTGGGTGGACAAGGACGTAGTCCAATGTGGTTATTGTCAGAGCGGACAGATTATGAGCGCGGTTGCGTTGCTGAAAGCCACTCCTAAACCGACAGACACAAACATTGAAGAATCGATGGGTGGAAATCTTTGCCGCTGCGCTACCTACGTGCGCATTCGTGAAGCGATCAAGAGCGCATCACAGCAATTGAGCTAAAGGAGGCCGACCCGTGCGAACAGCAGCCAAACTACAAGAGGATCTAAGTCTGAATCGACGAAGTTTTCTCCACGCGTCGGCCGCTGCCGCCGGTGGCTTGTTGCTTTCGTTGTACTTCGATTTTCCCGCTTTAGCAGGGGATGGAAATCAGCTGCCGCCACCGAAAGTTTATCCGCCGGACGCATTTGTTCACATCAGACCCGACGGCAGGATTGTGATCACAGTGAATCGTCTTGAGTTTGGCCAGGGCGTGCAGACCTCTCTGCCAATGATCCTCGCCGACGAGATGGATGCTGACTGGTCGCAGGTGATCGCTGAACTGGCGCCGGCGGCAGACGTTTACAAGGATCCGCTCTACGGATTTCAAATGGTTGGTGGTTCCGGTTCGATCGCGCATTCGTTTCAGCAATACCGCGAGTTAGGCGGGAAGACGCGCGCGATGTTAGTTGCCGCTGCCGCTAAGCGCTGGCACGTGCGGCCGGATCAATGCCGGACGCAAGCGAGTGTCGTTTATGGACCGAACAAACAATTGGCGAAGTATGCAGACCTGTCGAGTGAAGCCGCGCGTGAGCCGGTGCCCGAAAAAGTTTCTCTCAAGAACCCATCCGAGTTTCGTCTCATCGGCAAGCGAGTCCGCCGGCTTGATAGTCGAGCCAAGTGTGATGGCTCGCAGAAGTTTGGTCTTGATCTTGATCTTCCGGGAATGAAGATCGCTGTTGTTTTGCATCCGCCGGTGTTTGGCGGACGAGTAAAGAGCTTAGATGACAAGGAGGCGCGCAGCATCGACGGCGTGCGCGACGTGTTCGAGATTCCGCTGGTCAAGGGCAGTGGAGTCGCGGTTGTTGCTGATAGATTCTGGACCGCAAAGCAGGCGCGCGACCATCTCAAGATCGATTGGGATCTTTCAGGGATAGAAAAGCCCGACAGTTCGCAGTTGTGGACCAGGTATAAGGAACTTGCGCGCACGCCCGGCAATGTTGCCATGGCGCTTGGTGATGAGAAGGCGATGGATGGCGTCACTCCTGCTAATCGGATTGTTGCCGAATATGAGTTTCCCTATCTGGCTCACACGCCGATGGAGCCGCTTAATACCACGATCCGCTTCGACGGTGAGCGCGCCGAAGCATGGGTTCCCTCCCAGTTTCAGACGATGGATCAAATGGCCATCGGCGAAGTGCTGGGACTCAAGCCTGAACAAGTCACTTTCCACACCGAATTTGCCGGTGGCGGTTTCGGCCGGCGCGCAGTCATCGATTCGCACGTGCAGCGCGAAGCGGCAACGATTGCCAGGCGATTTCGCGGCACACCAGTTAAGCTCATCTGGACCCGCGAGGATGATGTGCGAGGCGGCTACTATCGGCCAATGCACGCGCATCGAGTTGAAATCGGCATCGGGCCCGAGGGCATGCCGGCGGTGTGGCGACATGTCATTGTCGGGCAATCTTTGGTCGCCGGGACTCCGTTTGCGGCGATGCTGATCAAGAACGGCGTCGATGAAACAACCGTCGAAGGCACTTCGGACACGAGTTACAACATTCCGAACTTTCATGTTTCCGCGCACAATCCAACCGTCAACGTGCCGGTCCTTTGGTGGCGGTCGGTCGGACACACGCACAACGCATTCGTCATGGAGACCCTGATAGATGAGTTGGCCACGCGCGCCAACATGGACCCGATTGCGTATCGTCGCAAGCTCTTGAAACCTGAAGCAAAGAAGCTGCGCGCCGCCCTCGACCTGATGGACGAAAAGAGCGCGGCCTGGCGAAACAACTTGCCAAAGGGACATGCCGCCGGAGTTTCATGCCACGAAGCTTTTGATACTGCCGTCGCGTGCGCCGTCGATGTCTCGATTGAAAACAAACGGCCAAAGATTCATCGGGTGACGATTGCGCTTCATTGCGGATTGGCGGTCAACCCACTGGCGGTGGAAAGCCAGTTTCAGGCGGGAGTGGGCTTTGGTGTCACGCAACTGATGGCAAAGGGAGCGATTACATTTAAGGACGGACGAGTGGAACAGCGAAACTTCGACGGCTACACGCCGCCTTACATCATGGACGCGCCCACCACGGTGGACGTGCACATCGTGCCGAGTACCGAAGCGCCAACCGGATGCGGCGAACCTCCGGTGCCCGTGATCTCGCCGGCGGTAGTAAACGCGCTGGCGAAACTGACCGGCAAACGTTACCGCAGCTTGCCGCTCGTGAGCGTGTAGTGGACAAATCATGGCAAAGCAAATTCAGATCCTGTTACAAACAACCATCCCATCGATTGAAGACGATTGGAACATCGATCGATTCTCGCTGTTGCGCGATCACCTTGCTTCTCTCAAGGATGAAAGCGGTACTGCGCTCTGCAAAGTGACCGCCCGCAATCGAGAAAAGAATGCTGAAGGTAACGATGCGGTGTTAAGTGGGCTTGATACGACTGACTGCGATGAGCTTTGGCTCTTCGCAGTTGATACGGGCGAAGGCTTAAGCGTTGCGGACTGTCAGGGGATCACCCGCTTTCGCCAGAGAGGCGGTGGAATCTTAGCGACCCGCGATCATCAGGATTTGGGATCGTCGCTTTGCACCTTAGGTGGAGTGGGGCGCGCGCACTTCTTTCATAGCCGACATCCAGATCCGGACGAGAGCCGTCATGTGCGCGATGATCAGGATACCAAAACAATCTCCTGGCCGAATTATCATTCAGGCAGCAACGGCGATTATCAAAGAATCACGGCGGTCGAGCCGGTGCACGAGGTCTTGCTGGACCCCGGAAATGTTTCAGGTTTGATTGAGTATTTTCCGGCACACCCTCACGAAGGCGGAGTCGGCGTTCCGGAAGATGAAGATCACGCACGAGTAATCGCGACGGGTCTTAGTCAGGTAACGCATCGGCCATTCAATCTGGTTGTCGCATTTGAGCGTACTCGCGATGAGCATGGCGATGAGCTCGGCCGTGCGATTGCAGAGTCCAGCTTTCATCACTTTGTGGATTACAACTGGGACACTTCGAAAGGCTGTCCCAGCTTTTTGGAAGAACCTCCCGGCGATCAGATCAAGCGAGAGCCAGAGAAGCTCGAAGACGTGAAGACCTACGTGAGTAACCTGGCTCGATGGCTCGCGCCGCCTAATTAGACCCGCAGACTTGATACCAGGAAGCCCTTAAATTACTGCCTGGCTCCCTCTGCCTTTGGGAGAGTAATAACATACTTGGCGCATCAACTACTTGCTCATTTGCCGCAACTGTTCCGATAACGTTTTCTCTTTTCTCATTGCCCTCTCCCTCTGGGAGAGGGTTGGGTGAGGGCTTGACGCTGGAAGCCTTTTCTTACCTATGACCTTACGAGAGATGATTTCGCTCGTTGAGCGAAATCATCTCTCGTAACAATTCAAATGTTCGATCCACGTCCTAAGCCCTCATCCCCGACCCTTCTCCCAAAGGGAGAAGGGAGATAAGTCTTCCGAATGTGTGGCGTAAATTGTAGCCGGATTCAACATTCTTGATGCGCCAAGTATGTCACTGCCTTTGGGAGAGGGCTGGGGCGAGGGCCTGGCGCCAGAGCCCAAACTATCTTCCTTCTTCTTCATGAGTGGCCTGGAAATGAAGACAGGGGTTTCTTCCTTCGCTAAACCCTCACCCTGACCCTCTCCCAGAAGGAGAGGGAAAAGTCTCATCCGATCGCAATCATTCTCTCGACAGCTCTCGTCGCTCTTGAACGTATCTCTTCGGGAATCTCGATCACATATTGATTCTCTTGCAAAGAAGCCAGAGTATCCTCAAGCGTAATCTGATTCATGTGGGGACAACGGACGCTACAAAGACGTAACATCTCCTTGTCGGGGTTGGCGGCGGCGATGTTCTCGCCCATCGAACATTCTGTCAGTAATAGATAGCGGGGAGCTTTTGTCTGTTCGACGAATTTGATC
>DATGVD010000575.1:0-2399 GCA_035300785.1 Pyrinomonadaceae bacterium
GCCGAAAACATCCCCAACTGAAGTTGGTACTTTAAGCGCCGTTAGATTAAGAGGCGACCCATTGATGAAGAGCCGTATGAACATTCACACAAAACGCGCAACACCGATGCTCGTCCTGCTTCTGATCATGGCCTCAGCGGCCATGGCTCAGACTGTTACGCCGAAAGCGAAGACGACAGTCTCGCAGGAGTCGGTGAAGAAATATATGCAGGGCCTGGCGAGTGATGAAATGCGCGGGCGTGGGAGCGCCACCGCGGACGAGTTGGCGGCGGCGAAGTACATCGCGACTCAGTTGAAGCTGCTCAAGATTGAGCCGGCCGGCGACGATGGTGGTTACCTGCAAACCGTCAAGTTCATGAGGAGACAGTATGTGGATGTTCCGCGGCAGGAGGCTACCACGACGAACGTCGTCGGAATTTTGCGAGGAAGTGATCCTAAGTTATCGAAAGAGACCATTCTGCTTTCGGCGCATCTGGATCATCTGGGCATCGGGCGGGAAGTGAATGGCGACAATATTTACAACGGCGCGGACGACGACGCGTCGGGTTGCACCGCAGTCCTGGAGTTGGCGGAAGCGCTCGCTGCGGGTCCGAGACTGAAGCGGACAGTTGTCTTTGCATTGTTTGGCAGTGAAGAAATCGGCGGCTATGGCGCGAGGTACTTTCAAGAGCATCCGCCGGTTCCAGTTGAGAGCTTTGTGGCCAATCTGGAATTTGAAATGATTGGCCGCCCCGATGCGGCAGTCGCGCCGCACACGCTTTGGCTGACCGGATATGAGCGTTCGAACCTGGGCGCGGAATTGGCGGCGCACGGCGCGCGTCTGGTCGCCGACCCGCATCCCGAGCAGAACTTCTTTCGGCGTTCGGACAACTATGTGCTGGCCCTGAAGGGTATCATCGCGCACACAGTTTCAAGTTACGGGTTGCATCGCGATTACCACCGGCCCAGCGACGATTTGGCGCACGTGGATTTCGCGCACATGACTGAGGCGATCGAATCAATGGTTGAGCCCGTGAGGTGGTTAGTGAATAGTGATTTCAAACCGCAATGGAGCAGGGACGGCAAGCCCTGAAGGAAGGGTCAACTCGTTAGCAGTGCGGCGACTCGTCGCCGCTTTGGTCTGCGGCGGCTTGACGCCGCATTCTTTGAAGAGAGCCAACTCAGGCGTGGTCGCGACAAGTCGCGACCGACCAAAGCGCTGACAAGTCAGCGCACTCCAAAGGCTTGACCGTTCCACTTAATCAGAACTTCGTTTAGTCTGTTATTCGGATACCCACGCAGCATGAGCAATGACTAACGACGCACAGGAACAACTCCGCACCGAATTCAATGAATGGGCCCGCGCCGGCAAGGGCGAGAGCATGGAAAAGGGCCATCGCCCGGTTGGCGAGCAGGCAATCGAACTCATGCGCGTCCCAACTGATGCGCGCGTGCTGGATGTCGGATGCGGATCGGGCTGGGCGAGCCGTTTGTTGGCGGGTTTTGCTAACAAGGGGAGCGTAACGGGCGTAGACATCTCTGACGAGATGATTAATCTCGCGCGTGAATCCTCCGCGTCTTTTCCTAACGTCGATTACGAAATAGCCAGCGCCGAGCAACTGCCGTTCAGTGACAATGAGTTTACCCAGGCGTTTTCCATGGAATCGCTCTATTACTACCAGGACATTCCCAGAGCGCTGAACGAGATTCACCGGGTCTTGAAACCTGGCGGGTTGTTCGTTGCGGTCGTCGATCTTTATTGGGAGAACCAAGCGTCGCATCAATGGATCGAGGGCCTGAATGTTCCGGTCGAACTTCTCAGCATTGACGACTATCGTTCACTATTTCTCGACGCGGGTTTCGCGAACATTCGCGATGAGCGGTTAATTGATCCCACGCCGATACCCGAGGATTACACCCCCGGCTCATTTCGGAGCCGGGAAGACTACGAAGAATACAAACGAACTGGATCGTTGATGGTCAGCGGCGAGGCTTAACTGGGAGCGCGGACGCCCCCGTCCGCGATGAGCGCGAAGCGCGAACATAGATATGATTTGTGACACTCCCGGAAACAAATTTGCGCCTGACGGCGCGCTGCGGGCGAGGGCGCCCGCGCTCCCAGTAACTGAATGAGCGAAAAACCTGAACGCATGGTGACAATCTTCGGCGGCGCAAAGTGCCGCGAGGGCGATCACGAGTACACGCAAGCAATCCAGGTCGGAGCCCTGCTCGCCGAATCGGGATTCACCATTTGCACCGGCGGATACGCCGGCGTGATGGAAGCGGCGAGTCGCGGTGCGCATGAGCGCGGAGGCCGCGTCGTCGGCATTACGATGAATCAATTCAGGGCAGAGCCGAATCGCTTCTTGACTGAGAAGGTCCCTTCGGAACATTTCTATGAACGCTTGCAGCGCCTGATC
>DATGVD010000576.1:0-5286 GCA_035300785.1 Pyrinomonadaceae bacterium
AGCGCCGCAACCCTGCTAAAATGTCGGCTCGGATTATGCTAACCAACTACCACGGAATCCTGCTGCCAGTGACTACGCCGTTTGCCGAGGACGAAGAATTCGACCGCCGGGGGCTCACCGAAAATATCAAGAAGTGGAACACGACCGGCATTACGGGCTATGTCATCCTGGGCTCGACCGGCGAGCGGGTTAATCTCGATGAACGCGAATACGTCGAGGTAATCGAGACTGCGCGTCAGGCTGTTCCCAAAGAACTCGCTTTCATCGCCGGCGCGGGACAGCAAAGCACCCGCGGAACGATTGGGGAGATCGAGGTGGCCGCCCGCGCCGGTGCGGAGGCCGTGCTGGTGATCACGCCGCACTATTATCGCTCCGCTATTTCGCAAGACGCGCTTGTGAGTCATTACACGGCAGTTGCCGACGCCTCGTCGATTCCAATCATTCTCTACAGCATGCCCGATCTGACTGGAATTAACATCGAGCCGGAAACCGCGGCGCGTTTGAGCGTCCACGAAAACATCGTCGGCATCAAGGACAGCTCGGCGGATGTCGCGAAGCTGGCCGAGACAGTTCGACTTGTGCCTGACGATTTCGCCGTGATGATTGGCAACGGCACCGTGTTCTGCGAAGCGTTGCAAGCGGGCGCGCGCGCCGGAATCCTCGCGGTGGGGTGCGCCGCGCCACAACTCTGCGTGGCGATCTACGATGCCGTTCAAGCCGGCGAGATCGATCGAGCTTCGGCTTTGCAAGCCGCGTTGACGCCGCTGGCGCGCGCGGTTACGAAGACCTACGGAATCGGCGGACTGAAGGCGGCGTTGGAGATGGCTGGATTAATCGGCGGCGCAGTGCGCGCGCCATTGCAGCTACCGGGCGAAGAGGGGCGAGACGAAATCGCGGAATTGCTGCGTGAAGCGATGGACGCTTCCGGCAAGGCCCCGCTAGCGAAGGTGTCAGAACCGGGAGCGGTAGCGACCGGATCATAGTTGCTTCTGACATCGGATGTCGTTTCCTTCACACTGGTTCTTTTCAAAATTGCATTTATGATCCGGTCGCTACCGCTCCCGGTTCTGACACGTTGGCACTCCTAGGACTGGCCGCGTAGAATAATCCGTCAGGAGCGATCCCAAAATTGAGCACCGCCGAAACTGCCTGTCACAGCACGCCGCAAGAAGCCGGATTGCGCGTCGAGACGCTTTCGTTCGATCAAATCCCCCAGCAAACGCGACTCTTTCTCGACTATCTCCGCGACCCGGCGGCGCTGCAGCGCTTTTATCCTGAAGCGGTCCGCTTTCACTACGACCTCTCTGCGCGCGCTGAACGAGTTCTCGGCGCTTACGAAACCGATCGCGGCGCGCTCTGCGACGCGCTCGCAGAGATGAATCGCGGCTGGGGCGCCAGCGCCGAGACGCTTGCGAACATTCGCGAGTTGCGCGCCGCCGACTGTCTCGCGGTCGTCTCTGGTCAGCAGGCAGGTCTGTTCGGCGGGCCGCTCTACACGATTTACAAAGCCCTTTCGGCGGTGAAGTTGGCGGAGTGCATGACGCAGCGCGGCGTCAGGGCCGTTCCCGTTTTCTGGATCGCCACCGAAGATCACGATTTCGCGGAAGTGGCGAACGCCGAATTTATCAATCGTGATTGCGCGCTCAGTCGCGTCAGCGTGCCGCCGGCAATACATTCGGAAGGACTGCCGGTGGGTCGCGTCGCCCTCGACGAATCGATCGACGACACGGTCCAGGGTCTTCTCTCCGCACTGCCGCAGACTGAGTTCAGCGAAGATATTGAAAAGCTCTTGCGCGAGGCGTATCAGCCCGGACGGAATTATGGCGACGCATTTGCGCGACTGGTAACGTCATTGATTGGGCAGCGGGGCTTGATTCTTCTCGATCCGCTGGACCCGGAATTGAAGAAGCTGGCCGCGCCGTTGTACGCAAAGGCCGCCGCGCGCGCGCAAGAGATCGCGCTGGCGATTGCCAAACGCAGCCGCGAGCTGGAAGCCGACGGCTATCACGCGCAGGTGGCGCCGTCGGAAAATTCTTTCCCGCTGTTCCTGCATGACGAAAACGGAAGTCGTCACGCGCTGACGCGGACTGAGAACGGCAAGTACCACGCGAAGGGCGCGGGCCAGGGTCCGGGGCAGAAGTCCGACCCCGGGGTCCCCGGCCGGGCAGCCCGGCTGGGGTGGGAAGGTGAGGGAGGGCGCAGTAGCAAAGAATACACCTCGGAAGAACTTTCGAAGTGGGCCCTGCGCGAACCGGAACGGTTTAGTCCAAACGTAACGCTGCGCGCGGTCGTGCAGGATTTTCTGTTGCCGACGGTTGCGTACTATGGCGGCTCGGCTGAGATTGCTTATTTTGCGCAAACCTCGGAAGTGTATCGTCTGCTCGATCGCCCGGCGACGCCAATCCTTCATCGCGCCAGCATGACCATAATTGAGAAACACACCTGGCGCTCGCTGGAACGCTATCACATCGGCCTGACCGATTTTTTCGCGGGATTCGATCATGTGGTCGCGCGCGTCGTCAAAGAATATCTGGGCAAAGAGACGTCCGCAGCGTTCGATCATACGACCGCGACATTCAACCAGGAACTCGACGCCTTGCAGGAGCAACTGCGCCGCGTCGACCCGACGCTGGCCGGCGCTTTGGATACCGGCCGGCGCAAGATTAATTATCAGATTGATGGACTGCGCACACGCTTTCAGCGCGCGCAGGTGGGCCGCGACGAAGCCGTGCACCGCCAGTTGCAGCGCGCCTTTGACTTGCTTTATCCGAACAAGGCGCTGCAAGAGCGGAGCATTAACATCACTTCGCTGCTGTCGCGGCACGGGAGTTACGTTGTCGATTGGATTTATGACGCGATTGATTTGGGATCGACGGAGCATGAGATAGTGTATTTGTGATTTTTGATTTTTGATTTGCGATCGCCCTCTCGCAGCGGAACATCCCGCGAATCGTCTGAAATCAAAAATCGCAAATCCAAAATCTAAAATGTCAAAAATCCGCGTCCTTGCCGATCACATTTCCAACCTTATCGCCGCCGGTGAAGTCGTCGAACGCCCGGCGTCTGTCGCCAAGGAGCTGGTCGAGAACGCGATCGACGCCGGCGCGACGCGCGTGGTGATCGATATCGAGGCCGGCGGGCGGCGGCTTTTGAAAATCACGGATGATGGCGAAGGAATGACGCGTGATGATGCGGTGCTGGCTTTCGAGCGGCACGCGACTTCGAAAATCAGCAAGGCTGAGGACCTGAACGCAATCGGCACGCTGGGCTTTCGCGGCGAGGCCTTGGCGTCAATTGCGTCCGTCGCGCGCGTGGACTTGATCACGCGAAGTGAAGAGGCCGCTGCCGGAACGCGCGTATTCATCGAAGGCGGGCGCATGCGCGATGTGAAAGACGCGGCCCATCCGCGCGGCTCGACGATCGCCGTGCGTGATCTTTTTTTCAACACGCCGGCGCGGCGAAAGTTCTTGCGTTCGGAAGCTACTGAGAGTTATCACCTCACGAATCTGGTTACGCATTACGCGCTGGCCCATCCCGAGATTTCTTTCACGCTCCAGAACAATGGGCGCGAGACGCTGCGGGTGGCGCCGGCCCAGGACGTGCGCGAGCGCGCTTATCAAATCTTCGGCGCGCAGTTTCTCGACAGCTTGCTGGAAGTCAATAACGAATCATCCGAACCGGATGCGGGCGTTTCGCTCGCCCCGATTGCCCGCGTGCGTGGGTTTGTTTCCGCTCCGCGCGAACGGCGCACGTCGCGCGATGCGCAGTTTCTTTTCGTGAACGGACGCTTTGTGCGCGATCGCTTGATTGGCCGAGCGCTGTCCGAAGGCTATCGCTCGATCCTGCCGCATGGCGTCTATCCGGCGGCCCTGTTGTTCATCGAAGTGCCGCTAGAAGAAGTTGACGTCAACGTGCACCCGGCCAAAACGGAAGTGCGTTTCCGGCGCGCCGCCGCGGTCGCCGACGCCGTGCGCGAAGCCGTACGCGCGGCGCTGGCCAGCGCAGGTTACGCACCCGCGGTTGAGATCAAAGACGCCGCGCCCGCATCGATCGAGGTGGCGCCGGAGGCGAGCAATGACAAGGTCGAGGCGTTTTCCGATATGCCCGCGACCATGGAAGTCCCCGCAGTGACTCCGGGGCCGATCTCGCGCGAAGCTTTTGCCTTAAGGCCACGACCGCAGCAGGAGCGGATCGGGTTCGCGCCCGCTGAGCCCGAGACCAGCGCACCGCCGAGTTTCGCCGCGACCGCCGCAGCTCCGGCGCCGTCTATGCCGAGCGCTTCGACTGTTCCCGAGGATCAATCCTCGGACGTACCCGTGACGACGGCTCCCACTTTACCGCCGCTGAACTCCGCCCTGAAGTTTGTGCGCGAAGTCGCGGTGGAATCGCTGTCGTCAAACATTCGTCCGCTGGGTCAGCTGGACGAGAGTTTCATCATCGCGACTGACGGCGAAGGCTTGCTCTTGATCGATCAGCACGTCGCGCATGAACGCGTTTTGTTCGACAAGTATCGCGGCCTCGAGACCTCGCGCCGCGCCGAATCGCAGGCCATGCTGATTCCCGAGACTTTCGATCTGACACCGGCGCAAGCTTCCGCGTTCGACACGGTCGAGGCCGAACTCGAAAGCTATGGATTTGAATTGATGCGATTGTCCGGCCGCACGGTGGCGATCAAAGCGACGCCCGCGGATCTGCCGGCGAGCGAGGCGCGCAACATGCTCGCGGAAGTTCTGGATACGGTTGATTCGGAAAAGCGTGGGAACGCGCGCGCGACCTTGCGCGACGAGATTGCGGCGTCGCTCGCGTGTCACGCGGCGATCAAAGTGAACATGCCGCTGGCCGCGGAAAAGATGCGCTGGCTAATCGATCGTTTACTGCTGACGTCTTCACCGACCACCTGCCCACACGGCCGGCCTGTGATTCTGCGTCTCGCTACCCAGGATATCTTGAAGGGCTTTCACCGGATCTGATCAGCCACAGATTCACGCAGATAAACACGGATAAGAAAAAGGCAAAACTAATCCTTATCGGTGTAAATCCGTGTTCATCTGTGGCGAATTCAAATCTCCACGCTCAATGCGCTTTCACCGGATCTGATTGGCCACAGATTCACACAGATAAACAGAGATAAGAAAAAGACAAGACCAATCCTTATCGGTGTAAATCCGTGTTCATCTGTGGCGAATTCAAATCTCCACGCTCAATGCGCCCACGGCAAACTTTTCAGGGTCCACTCGTTGTCGGGATATTTCGCTCCCAACTCTATGCCTACCTCGCCCAACCCGG
>DATGVD010000577.1:0-4950 GCA_035300785.1 Pyrinomonadaceae bacterium
CCGCAGGTCTGGTATCAGATCCAGATCAAGTTTCGCGACGAGCCCCGGCCAAAGTCCGGCCTGATGCGCCTGCGCACGTTCATCATGAAGGATGCGTACACGTTTGACGTGGATCGCGCAGGACTCGATCGTTCGTTCGCCTATCAGCGCGAAGCCTACAAACGCATCTTCACGCGCTGCGGGATTCAGTTTTCGATTGTCGAAGCGTCTTCGGGCGCGATGGGTGGCTCAGAATCAAGCGAGTTCGTCGCGAAGACTGATGCCGGCGAAGATCTTATCGCGAGTTGTGCTAATTGTGGCTATGCGGCGAATGTCGAGAAGGCCACATCACGCCTGCCCTTGATTGAAGATGAAGCGGGACCGGATGCGCCGGCAGAATTTCCCACGCCGGGCGTGCGGACGATTGAGGATTTGACGACGTTTCCAGGCGGCGCGGCGGCCGCTCGGCAGATCAAATCACTGGTTTTCATGGCAACCATCGACGGCGAAGCGCGGCCGATTTTGGCATTGCTGCGTGGCGATCACCAATTGCATGAAGTTAAATTCACCGATGCGATTGGCGCAACTGGATCGCGCCCGGCGCAGCCGGAAGAGATTCGCGAGCTGCTTGGCGCCAGCGCGGGCAGCCTTGGTGGCATCGGTGCAAAGAAAGCCGTACCCGGTCTTTTCATCATCGCTGATTTGGGATTGAAGGGCCGCCGCAACATGACCACCGGCGCCAACAAAGACGACCACCACCTTCGCGGTGTCAACATCGAGCGCGACATTGAAGTTGATCAGTGGGCCGACCTGCGCACGGTTACTTCGGGCGAAGCGTGTCCGCGCTGCGATTCGGGAACCCTGGAAGTCTACAAAGCGATGGAAGTCGGCCACATCTTCAAACTCGGAACGAAGTATTCCGAATCGATGGGCGCCACGGTGCTGACCGAAGAGGGCAAGCCCGTCCCGATTATCATGGGTAGCTACGGCATCGGCGTTGAACGAATTATTTCGGCGGCAGTCGAACAGAACTACGACGCTGACGGAATCATCTGGCCGCGCGCGATTGCGCCGTTCGATGCGGTGGTCACTGTCACCAACATGAAAGATGAAAAGCTGCGCGAAGAAGGCGAGAAACTCTACCAGGATTTACAAGCCGTGGGTCTGGATGTTCTGCTGGATGATCGCAACGAACGCGCCGGCGTGAAATTCAAAGACGCCGACCTGATTGGCATCCCACATCGGATCACGATTGGGCGGAAGATCGCCGATGGCGTCGTGGAACTTTTCGATCGCCGCACAAAGCAGAGCGAAGACGTGAAATTGAGCGAGGTCGTCTCGCGCATTCAAAGCTAACAGATGTACCAGGCCCGGATGAAAGTAGTTATGATCGCTCGCCGCAACTGGAGTCGAATTCATCTGATTGTCCGGGGCTTCATCCTCTTCGCGCTCTTTTCAACACCTGCGCACTCTCAGGATCAACTTCCCGATCTGGTGCGGCGCATCAAACCTTCAGCGGTGGCCATCGAAACTTTCGATGCGCGCGGCGAGAAACTTTCGCGGGGCAGTGGCTTTTTCATCGACGTCGATCGGATCGTCACTAATCGTCACGTCATCGAAGGCGCCTATCGCGCCGAAGTCCACCTCAACTCCGGTTACGCCTATCAAGTCCGCAGTGTCGCGGCGGTTGACGCGGAAGGCGACCTGGCGCTGCTGAAGATCGACGCGCCGCCAAACCTGGTTCGCCCGCTTTCGCTCGATCGCACTTCGCCGCAGGAAGGCGAAAGCGTGGTCGTCATCGGCAATCCGTTTGGCCTGGAGGGCAGCGTGACGAATGGAATCGTGTCCGCCGTGCGCGACATTCCCGGCTTTGGCCGCATCATTCAAATCACCGCGCCGATCTCGCCCGGCTCGAGCGGCAGTCCGGTCGTCAATATGCAAGGTCAGGTGATCGGCGTTGCCACTTTGCAAGTCACGGGCGGCCAAAGCGTCAACTTCGCGATTCCTTCCGAGCGCATCGCGCAACTGAATCGCTCAGTGCAAGTGCAAGGCGCGCAGACGATGCTGCTGAGCGAGCTGGTTGTCGCCAACAGCCGCGACAAACACGCGAGGGCCGTGCAACTGTTTCGTGACGGGCTCAGCTTTCTTTCGAAAGACGACTGCGAAAGGGCTCTGCCATACTTTCAGCAAGCGACGGAATCCGACAGCGGTTACGCCGAGGCCTGGGCGCAGATGGGCTTCTGCGACGAAAAGCTGAGCCGGCACGCCGACGCGATCGAGGCTTCGAAGAAAGCCGTGGGCATTCGACCGTCGGCGGAATCCTATTTCAATATCGGGCTCGCAAATTATCGTTTGAAACAATACCGCGAAGCGGAAGCAGCTTATCGCCAGTCGATCAAACTCGATCCCTACAATGCCGCGGATGCTTACTATGCGCTCGGGTTGACGTATCGCGACTCAGGCCAGTTTGACGACGAAATCCAATCGTACAAACAAGCAATTCGCCTGAAGCCCGATTTCCTGAGCGCCTACGATCATCTGGGACTGCGCTACCTACAGGTCAAGAAGTACAGCGAAGCCGCCGAGGCGTTCAAGCAAGTGGCCGCTTTAAAACCCGGCGATGCGAATGCGCAGAATAACCTGGGCGAAGCTTACGAGGCGCTGGGCCGGCATGCTGAATCGGTGGAAGCGTTTCGCCAGGCGATCCGTTTGAAGCCGGATTTTGGAAAGGCCTACTTCAATCTCGGCAAAACTCTGCTCGCCCAGGGCAATCGGGACGCGGCGATCGAGCAGTACGTGATTCTGCAAAACCTCGATGAGGATTGGGCCGAGAAACTATACGGCTTGATTTACCCGTAATTGCGGCACGCGCATCCTGCGGGTGATCTCACGGCCGGGACGCCCAAATAGTAATCGAGGCCGGATTGCGCTCTCCCCTTCGCAACCCGGCCTCAACCCACGGTCGTCCGAAGACAACCGAACTCAAGATGTTTCTGCGCGCTCAGTAACGATAACCGCGTTTGCGCAGCTTATAGGTGTAGAGGGCTGAGCCTCCGGCGCCGGCCAGCGCACCGATCGCCGCCCCTCGCCGACCGCCAATCAAGCTGCCGAGTATTGCACCACCCACGGTTCCCGCCCCAACGGACAGTTTATCCCGGTGTCGATCCCAGACGCTTGAACCGCGAGACTGCGTGCCATAGTCGTAATACGCTCTTGAATTGTCGTAATAACCCTGCGAATCATACGAACGCGAATCATATGAGCGTGAATCGTATGAACGTGAATCGTAGGACCTTGAATCGTAGGACCTTGAATCGTAGTTCCGCGAATTGCAGGATTGTGAATCGTAGCTGCGGCGGCGGCTTCTTCCCTGCGCAAAACTGGGAACTGCTACTACCGCCAAAATCGTCATCGCCATTAGGATTGTAAATATTCTTTTCATAACCGGCCTCCGCGACTGGGAATGGCAATGACTGTGCCAAGGCAGAATCGTTGACCTAAAAACTCAGGCGAGGCTGAGTTTCTTATGGACTCTGCCCAAAAATGTCTTTTATTGAGACAAGCTAACATTCATTACTTGCGTAGCGGTGTACGATATGGTGGCTGACAGACCGGAAATGGAATGCAGTCAGAACCCCTTGCGGTAGCAAGGGGCTGAATCTTCTTAGCAAGAGCCCCGGAAAGGACTCCCAATGATTGACTTGGACGACGAACCCGACCAGGACAAGCGCATCGAGAAACTGCGATCAGAGCTTGAAAAACTGGGTGGTGGACCCTCTCAGCATCCCGAGTTATCGGCCGATCTGGAAGAAGCGTTTCTCAAACACATCCTCGCATTCGAAACTGCTGAATCCACTACGTTACTCGAGTGGCTCGAGAACGCTGGTCTGGAGGTGCCGCCTACTGATCAGCTTGATGACGCGCAGTTGAAGGCCAGGCTTTGGGAGGTCATCAATCGCATGGCATCGCTGGGCGCTTATTTGCACAACACGAATCATCTCAGCGACCGTGAGTTGTACTCTTATCTTTTTGACGAAGGCCTGCGTGAAGACGCGGTGCTCTTCCCCGACGACCCGAGTTATGTTTATGGTCTCGATCTGTTGGGCAGCGGAGGCGACGAGGACATGCGGCTTTACATGAAATACTTTGCTGACGATGAGTATCGGAAGCAGTGGGCGACGGACTTCCCGGATTTCGAAATGCCTCTGCACGAAGACCCGCCGTTCGATCGCGATAAGGATCTGCCCAAGTCTCACTTGGGATAGGGTTCAGAGTTCAACCTTTAGGTTGTAAGTTGCATCACCGCAAGCTGAAGCTTGATGAACTCTAAACTCAGGCCGCGATCATCGTGCCCGTGCCCTTGTCGGTGAACACTTCCGCCAACAGGGCGTTGCGCGACGTGCCGTTGATGATGTGCGCGCTCTTTACGCCGCGGCGGAGCAGGTCGACGATGTTTTGCAGCTTGGGAATCATACCTCCGGTCGCCGTGCCCTTCTTGATGAGCGCTTCGGCTTCGTCAGCGGTTAGCCGCGAAAGTTTTGTCTGCGGCTCGCCTTCGCGCAAATAAATCCCATCAACATCAGAGAGCAGCACCAGCTTCTCGGCTTCGAGCTGAATCGCGATCTCCGCGGCGATGGTGTCGGCGTTGATGTTGAAAACTTTTCCTTCCGCATCCGCGCCCAGGGAAGAGATTACCGGCAGATAGCCCTCGTTCAGCAGCACGGTCAACAGACGCGAGTCAATCTGCAGGATGTCACCGACGTGGCCAAAATCAATTTCCTCACTCTCGCCCGTCTCGCGATTCATGATTTCTTTGGGCGGGCGGCGTTCAGCATGAACGATGTTCCCGTCTACGCCGGAGAGACCCACGGCGTGAATTCCGCGATTACGCAGCGCCGCGAGGATGTCAGTATTGATCTTGCCGGCAAAGATCATCTTGGCCATTTCCAGCGTCGCGTCGTCCGTGACCCG
>DATGVD010000578.1:0-7796 GCA_035300785.1 Pyrinomonadaceae bacterium
ACGTAGATTTCCAGGGCGGCCGCGTCATCATAGGCTCTAGTTCGGGCGGCAAGATCTCAACCGGAACTGAGACCCCGGACGCGGGATCGAATAGTGCCGCGGTTCCCGCGTCAAAGACTGACGCGCAGACGACTGATCCAGTAAGTAAGAAGACTGCGGCTAAGGATTCCGCGAACGCCAACCGGCAGAAGCCGGCCCGAAGCGGCGAGTCGCGCGAACCGAAACCGGCAATGCATCTGCCGTGAGGAAACCGGAATAAACGGAAACGAACTGCTATGGCAAAGCGACAAAATCACACCGTGGGCCTGGACATCGGGACTAGCAAGGTTACCTGTGTGGTTGGCGAGCCCGGCGAAGGTGGACTGCTGCAAATCATCGGCATTGGCGAAGCCGAGGCGCGCGGCCTGCGCAAAGGCGTGATTGTCAATCCCGATGCGGCCGTTGAAGCGATTAAGCGAGCGATAGATGAAGCGGAACGAATGAGCGGCGCGCAGGCTGAAGAGGTGACCATCAACCTCGCCGGCTCGCACATCATGGGCTTCAACGGTCAGGCGATTGTCGCCGTGGCGAGTCGCGACCGCGAGATTACCGGCGACGATGTGCGGCGCGCGATCGATTCGGCTTGCGCGATTCAACTTCCCGCCGGCCGCGAAATTGTCGATCGCCTGCCGCAGGAATTCATCGTTGACGACCAGGACGGAATCAACGACCCGGTCGGGATGACGGGAGCCCGACTGGCAGTCAAAGTTCACATCGTTACCAGCCCCGTGACCGCCCGCCAGAACGCTATTAACGCCGTAAATCGGTCAGGATTAATCGTTGCCGACATGATCCTCGAGCAACTTGCGGCCGCGGAAGCGACGCTGACTGAAGACGACAAGGAGTACGGTTCGGCTTTGGTCGATATTGGCGCGGAAACCACCGGATTATGCGTCTATCAACGCGGCGCCGTGCAACACACGGCCGTGTTTCCGCTAGGTGGATCGCACTTCACGAACGACATTGCCTTCGGCCTGCGCACGCCGATTCCGGAAGCCGAGAAAATTAAACGCACTGTAGGTTGTGCCTCGAGCGCGTCGCTCAATGACGACCAGCGGGGCGAGATGGTCGAAGTTCCTTCGGTCGGCGGTCGCGCACCGCGGCAACTATCGCGGCAGATTCTCTGCGACATCCTGCAGCCGCGCGCTGAAGAAGTGCTGATGCACGTGTCAGACGAAATCAGAGACTCCGGTTGGAACCGGCAATTGTCGAGCGGCGTCGTGCTGACGGGTGGCGGCGCGCTGCTCGAAGGCATGGTCGAGATCGCGGAGCAGGTCTTCGACGCGCCGGTTCGCATCGGCTATCCCGAACGCGATCGGTTCGGCGGACTTGTCGAGGATGTGCAGAGTCCGGCGTGGGCCGCTGCGGCCGGACTCGCGTTGGTCTCGCAACGCGCCCACGCGCTCGAGCAACGCTCAGGCGCGGCGAAGCGCGGCGGGTCGGGACGTTTGACTCATTTTGTGTCCAAATTTCGCAATCGTTTTAGTAGTATTCTTTGACAAAGTGTTGTATGCTGGCCGCCCGGCGGCACAATATGTTGGCCGCAAGATATAGATGCCCATGGTTCAGCCAGCCCAAAATAAACGAAGGAGACCGTGGAAAGCTTCGCGGTTTGGAAGAGAGGAAAAGACCATGACACCTGAGGTTCGCGAACCCGGCAGAAGCATCAATATCTTCATCGATGACGAGCCGCCAATCACCGGCGCGCGCATAAAAGTCATTGGTGTGGGCGGTGGGGGCGGCAATGCGGTCAATCGCATGATTGACGCCGGCATCGAAGGCATCGAGTTCGTCGTCGCAAACACCGACCTGCAAGCGCTGAAGCGTTCCCGCGCGCCGGTGAAGATTCAACTGGGCGGTAGATTGACCAAGGGCCTGGGTGCCGGCGCGGATCCGGAAGTCGGGCGGCAGGCAGCGCTCGAAGACACTGACAAGATCATCGAAGTGCTTGAGGGTGCGGACATGGTTTTCGTGACCACCGGTCTCGGCGGAGGCACGGGGACCGGGGGCGCGCCGATCGTTGCGTCATTGGCTACCGAGTTGGGGGCTTTGACGGTGGCCGTCGTCACTAAGCCGTTTCTATTCGAAGGCCGACGTCGATTGCAGCAGGCCGAGCAGGGTCTCAGCGAGCTGCATGAATCAGTTGACACGGTCATCACAATTCCAAACGAGCGGCTGTTCAGCGCCGTTTCTGAGGGCGCCTCGTTCGTCGACGCTTTCAAGGCGGCCGACGATATTCTGCGCCAGGCGGTGCAGGGAATCAGCGACTTGATCACCGTACCGGGCTTGATCAATCTCGACTTTGCCGACGTGCGCACGATCATGCAGGGAATGGGCATGGCGCTGATGGGGACCGGATACGCGCGCGGTGAAAATCGGGCCATCGAAGCTACGCAGGAAGCGATCTCGTCGCCACTCCTGGAAGAAGCGTCGATCAAGGGTGCGCGTGGCGTGCTCATTAATATCACTGGCGGTCACGATTTGACGCTCTGCGAAGTGAACAATGCCGCGTCAATCGTTCGTCAGGAAGCCGACGAAGACGCCAACATTATTTTCGGGCACGTAATCGACGAGTCGATGGCAGACGCGATGAAGATTACCGTAATCGCCACCGGTTTTCGCCGCGAAGCTGCGGTAGCCACGGCCGCCGCCGGCGCGCAGATGCCTTTGACGACCGCTCCGCGGTACTCGCCCCGGTCGCCGGACGAGTTTCCGGCGCCGCAGCAGTCGCCCAGGCGCAACGATGATCTTGACGTGCCGACATTTATCAGGAAGAAGGCAGACTAGTAGCAGAAGGCAGTAGGCCGAAAGCAGAAAGCAGCAGGCAGGCGGCAGGAAACAGCGGCTTGCTTGTGTGCCAGGTTCTGTAACGCCGGCCCCTTTTAAAGCTTTGCGTTTTCCCCCACAGTCGTGTAGCATGTCGCGCATTCCCTGAACGATATTTCAGTCCCGGGTTCAAAAGTGCATCTTCTCCTTGGAAGGCTTTAGCCTGCGAAGTATTGGCTTATGCCTTGCGCGCAAATCGACCTGGAAACTGTTCCGGCAATACTCGTTCACTAATTTTTTGGGAGGCACGATTCTAATGTCTAATCGCAAACTTATCAGGACGACCCTGGCGGACGTAAAGGCCAGACGCGACGAGGGGTATCAGCAGCGCGACCGCTCCAATGGGGGTCCTCAGCAGCGCAGCGGCATGCCGCCATCACGACCGCCGCAACCGTCGTCTTCTTCGTCATCCATTCAGATACGGAAGCGCCAGCCGCCGCCGACTGAGACACACGCCGAGATCTACTATTACAAAAAACAGATCGACGCGCACACGCAGATGGTTCTCGTGCTGCTGGACGGCGAGGAGATCGAGGGCACCATTGAGTGGTACGATCGCGGCTCGTTGAAGATCAATCGCCGGTCGGCTCCGAATCTTCTGATCCTGAAGCGTAATATTAAGTACATGTTCAAGGCCGAAGACCGGGTATCGCCGGCGCCCGAGGATGAAGTGCGCGAGTTCCACGCCCCACAGCCCTGATCGCTTCCCGGTTTTCCCCGGGCGCCTCCCAGGGGTTTGGCCGCCGGAGCAGATTACTGCCTCCTCAACACCTTGATGCAGTTGTTCGAGCAATGAATAAGCTGCCGTTAGATCAACCAGACCCGACTTTCGCTTCTCAGCCACTGCCGCGCATTGGAATAACCATGGGCGATCCTGCCGGGATCGGGCCCGAGGTTGTGCTCAAAGCGGTCGCGGAGGAAGAAGTGCGTCGATGTTGTCAGCCGGTCATTGTCGGCGACGCGCAACTGCTGGCGCATAACGCGCGGAGGCTCGACTTGCAATGTGGATACCAGATCGTCCGCCGCGGCGAGCCCTTTCCTGATCGAATCGGCAGCCCGTTGATTTTTCACCTCGACAACATCGAAGGACACGTCGAGCCAGGCATTGAATCAGGCTCGGCCGGAAAGGCCGCTGCCGGTTATATTGAAGCTGCGGTCGAGTTGTGCGCGGCGGGAAGCATCGATGCGATCGCGACGGCGCCGATAAATAAGCGCGCGCTTTTTCTCGGCGGCTACAGCTTTCCCGGACACACTGAGTTTCTGGCCCACCTGACGGGCACGGAAGACTATGCGATGGGCTTTGTGGCCGCGAACCTGCGCGTCGTTCTGATTTCGACTCATGTGCCGCTATCAGAAGCGATTCGGTTGGTGACTCGCGATCGGATAGAGAAGACCATCCGCCTGGCCGATCAGGAGTTGCAGCGCTGGGGCATAGAGCGGCCTCGCCTTGCCGTGGCGGCGTTGAATCCGCATGGCGCTGAAGGTGGACTGTTTGGGATCGAAGAAGCTTCTGAGATCACGCCCGCCGTTGAGTCTTGCCGCACCACGGACGGCATTAATGTCAGCGGACCATTCTCAGCCGACACAGTTTTTCTGCGCGCCTCGCGCGGCGAGTTCGACGCGGTCGTCGCGTGTTATCATGATCAGGCGATGATTCCGGTGAAATGTCTTTCGTTTGGCGAAGCGGTGAACATCACGCTGGGCTTGCCATTTATTCGCACGTCGGTCGATCATGGGACGGCGTTCGATATCGCCGGCAAAGGAATTGCCGAGCACTCGAGCATGGTTGAGGCAATCAAGCTGGCCGCGGAGCTTTCGCTGAAGGCAGGCGAGAGCGGCCGGGCCGTTGAAGTGGCTTAGCGTATTGCGGCCGCGAGGTTCGAATGAAATGGGGATGTGAGCTGATGGCTGAAGATAGAAACTCAAAAGGACGCATATTAGTCGCCGATGACGATCCGGCAATTCTGCGTCTGGTGACCACCATTTTGGAGAAGGAAGGTTTCTCGGTCGTCGGCGCGCGCGACGGCCGCGAGGCCTACAAGGCGCTGCAGGATGATGTTGGTTTCACCGCCGCCATTCTTGACGTAGTCATGCCGCAGATTACCGGGCCCGAAGTCGTGCGCTTCATGAAAACGGAAAAGCGCTTCATGAAAATTCCCGTGATGATGATGACCGCCGAGCAGGATCCAAAGCTCCCGACGGACAGTTTCGCGGCCGGCGCGGTCGTTTTTCTTCCCAAGCCGTTCACGACGACCCAACTGCAAACCATGCTGCGCATGCTGGTGGCCAAGGCGCAGCAGGCCTGAGCCGGCGGGTCCTTTTTCGTTTCCTTGGGTCCCTGCGGACTACCCAGGACGATCCACGAGACCACACCAAATAACACGAACAAGCCGCTTCGTGTGGCTTCGTGGATCGTTTTCCAAGGCGAGCCGATGTCTCAAAGTTTGGGGAATCAGAACACCACCCGCCCGCCGACCTCGAAACCTTGCCAGTCCCGTCTTTCTCTGTTAGAAATCATTTCATTCTTCCGTCAGCAGTTCGAGATCCGATCGACAGGAGATCTGGAAATCATGCTCAAGCGATGTCTCGTCATTTCGTTGTTGGCCACTCTATTTGTCGGCGCTGGGTTTTTGGTGGGACGCGCGCGCGCGGCGGGTAATCTCAGTCCGAGCGAAGCGCGCCGCGTGATCGCGCGGATGGCCGGAATCCAATTGCCTTCCGACGCCGTGCGCGTCAAGGACATTTCTACCGCCGGCAACACTGCGGTCGTGGTCGCGCAGGTCGAGACTGCTTTTCGGTTTGTCAAAGGCGACAACGACAAATGGCGCGTCGCCGAAATCCGCACCGGCGACCGGCGCTGGGAAGACGTCGACCTGCTGGTCAAAGCGCTGAATGTTGAGAAGACTGCGCGCGCCCGCGCTGAGTTGGAATCGATCGCCACGGCGCTCGAGTCGTATCGCCGCGAGCACGGTTTTTACGTCGAAGAGAAGAGCGAAGCTCGGCTCGTCGATCTACTAAACCCGCGTTACCTCACCCGAGTCATTCGCGTCGATCCCTGGCACCAGCCGTACGAATATGAAGGCGCGCGCGCTTCGTTCGTGCTCCGCTCGTCAGGACCGGACGGCAAGCCCAACACCAGCGATGACATTACAGTCACGCATTGAGGGTTTGGTCTTGGACTACAGACAACATTAGGAAAATCAGTCGACAGCCAGCTCGATTAGATCGCCTTTTTTCAATAAGCCTTCGACCAATACGGCGCAATAAACACCGGCAAAGTTACTGTGTGTCTGGGCAACTTTCCGCAAAATTTCAGGGTTGTGTTCACTTGTGTCTGGGTCGAGCGAAATCATCTTACAGCGCGGGTCGCGTTCAAGAACCATAACTGTCGCCTTTGAACCGATACGCAGCGCGCGACCGACTAAATTATCTTCGGCAAATCCGCCGCTCTCAGACGCGAAATTGAAATAGATGTTTGCCCGAAAACGCCGCTTATCAAGCGCAATGCCCAATTCCGATTCAACCTGCCGCACGGTTGACAAGCTGATTACTGAAACCGGACGGCAATCGGTTAAAGCGCGGTCTGACCGCACGAGTTTCAGTTGATTCTTTCCGCTGATTCCTGCGCCGAGTAGTTTTATAAGTGCTGGATCATCAATGGAAATGATTTCGCCTGACGGCGTAACAATGTCTAATACCATATCTTCCGCATCACCGTTTGCAGGGGTGACGCCGGGTGCGATGCTCGCCGCTTCGATCAAATTCGGCGGTCTCGACGCTCGTTCCGGGTAACGGAATTGCGGACCATATAGCAGCATTTTTTGCTGCACATTTGCGTTCAAATAAGGGAAGCCTTTGCGCGCGGCAGAATTTTTGAAGGCGTAGCAGCGGTCGCCATAGATGCCTGAAAATCCCATAAAAACTTCGGGCATTTCCACGCCGCGCATACTCTTAACCGGATAGCGCCATAAACTCTCTACAGTTCCGATAGTTGTCATCTCAAGATCTCATTTTAGCTCCCCAGCATTTTCCAGAAGCATCTAACGTTTGAGTTGACCCCGTGAGATAAGACTTTCTATCTCACGGGGCGATTACATCCAACATTCGAATCTATCATTCAACTTGAGAAACACGCTCCACACGCTCCGGTCCAACAATGATTTGTTATGCGTCTGCCCAAAATATGAGTCACCATTGTCTTAGTGTGAACTGGTAATTGCCTGATTCAACGCGGCCCGTCCATACGTGGTATTCCGCGGCCTCAGGTGTATTCGGAACTTGATAAACCGCTTTTAGTGAGACCAGCATTTCTGTTGATTTGGGAATTGAACGGACATCCCACCATTTGTCCAGACGAATAGGATAAACCTCGTGTTCGCCGGGTGGAATAAGGAAGGTTGACGGAAAATTTCTGATGAAGTCCTCGGGCCCTCTGGCTACGAGAATTGGCGGATTATTGCCGAACTTGAACTCAAACGAGATTGTCTGAGAACCCCAACTATTCCAGGTTTCCCACACAGGCTGTGGCTCGTTAGAGATGTTAGTCAGCACCACGTAGAACTCGTGGGGCTTCTGTGCGATTGTGATGACGCGCGAATCCGAGGTACTTCTTGTCGGCACGATTGAGAGTGCGAACGGAGTTTTTTGCGTCTCCGAAATCGTGAGATTGCTGTTGACATTGGAGGGTCCTCTAACAGCATGGCAACCCGTCAGGCAGGAAAGGAGAATTATTGACGTAACTGTGCGCTTTGAGAAAAGAAGACTCATAACGGTTGAGTTGACCCCGTGAGATAAGTTTTACTATCTCAACGGGGCGAATCGAAGCACCCTTCGCCGCAGCAAGCAAGTTGCGAGAGGCGCTCCCGCCGCTCGCGTCCAGCGATTTGTTATGCGCCAGGTCGTTGCGATGAATCTTTTTTCGATTGGCCAAA
>DATGVD010000579.1:0-2419 GCA_035300785.1 Pyrinomonadaceae bacterium
GATGAACAGGCACCGGTCAGGCGCGCGCTGGGTAACGCTCAAGGCTACGCGATAAATGGCCTCATCTGGTTTCCGCAAACCCAGGAAACACGAACTGAAGAAAACCGAAAAGTCCTTGCCTAGATCGAAATGCTCGATCCGATAACGATTCAATTCCAGAATCTCGTTGTTGAGCGTTGCCAGGAAGTATTTCTTTAGCCCCGCGAGCTGCCGCACGATCTCGAGGGATTCGGGTTTCGGCTGCGACTGGGCAAAGATAAAATCGCGGAATTCGTCGCGGCTGAACGAGCGCGGCCGGTAGAAAATCACCAGATCGAGATAACTCTCCAGCGCCAGCCGATTAGTCTCGATCAGGTGCGCAACTTCTTCGTGACGATCGGCGAAGTCGTCCCAATCGAGTTTGAACTCCGCGACCGCCGCCCGCCGTGAGTCATGACCCCAGCCGTCAGTGAGCAGCACGCCTCCGATGTCAAAGAAGATGGTGCTAATCATGGCGTCTGTGCCAACTCTACCAACGCGCTTCACCGCGATAAAACTCCCGGCTTGTGATTAAGTGAGAGAGACTGAATTTACAAGAGCTTCCTAAATTTCTTCGACCGAAAGACCGGCGTCGCGAACAATCCCACCCATTGTTAAGGCATTGACCGGGTTATGACGAGGAATTGTGAGGATGCGAATGCCATCTGACATTACCGTGTGTTTGCTCTCCCTTATGATCTTGAATCCAGCTTTCTCCAACGCCTTGATTGCTTGAAGGTGATTGATGCCGGGGATCTTCGGCATAGGCTAGATCGCCACCTCGACTTCACGCACGTCCGCGTTCTTGACAAGGTCGTCTATCGCCCCAAGATATTCCTTGATCGCGGCCTGGATGTTCTCAATCGCTTCGGCTTCTGTCTCACCATGGGACCAACATCCCGGAAGACCCGGACATGAAACGCTGTAGCCTTCTTCGGTCTTTTCCAAACGGATCTTGTATTTCATTTCATTCTCCGGTTGAGATTCTACGCCGCTTAAAGGTTCACCTCAAACAGTAGGTTCAGGTGCCACTCTACCAACGATGATAAGCCGGATGGCCCGGCTTAACAGCCACGAAGGTACCGCGACACGTGGCGCAGACTTTCCCGTGCGCGATCAACTCACCCTCGACGATCGCGCGATCGTCGGTTGACTCAACCACTCGGGCTTTCAGTTCGATCGGTTCGTCGGTTGGCGTGGGCCGCAGCAACTTGATCGCATAGTCCGCTGTAACCGTGCAGGGCGGATGATCCAATCCGGCTTTCTTCATCAAGTGATATGTCGCCGCCCAGTTGCAATGGCAATCGAGCAGCGTGCCGATGATGCCGCCGCTCAACATTCCGGGGAATGCCTCCTGATAAGTCTCAGGCTGAAAGGTCGCTACAACCTCATCGCCGCGCGGAAAACTGCGAATGTGCAGCCCCTTTTCGTTTGCCGGGCCGCAACCAAAGCAGGCATTGTTCGGCGCGTAAGTTTCCTGGATGCTTTTTTCAGTTGAGTTCATTGTTTTGAACCTTGGCGCCTTTGCGCCTTAGCGTGCAAAAAACATCTCACGCAAAGGCGCGAGAAGCAAAGTCAGGACGCGGCCCGTTGTGCACGCAACTGCTCTCTCAACTTGAACCGCTGCACCTTTCCGGTCGCAGTGTAAGGCAATTCCGAAACGAAAAGATAACGACGCGGCTGTTTGAATCGCGGCAGTGTGCTGTTGCAGAGGGCGCGCAGTGATTCTTCGGTGGTCTCTCCCTGGTCGTTCGTGCACACCACAAAAGCGCACACGCACGACAACTCATGCTCATCAAATCCTTCTACCACCGCAGCGGCGCGCACGGCTTCATGTCGCAGCAGGACACTCTCGACTTCAATCGGCGAAACCCACTGCCCCGTCGGCTTGAAACAATCATCGCTGCGCCCCTGGTGCCACCAAAATCCGTCTCCGTCCCGGGCGTAGAGATCGCCGGTGCGAACCCAACCATCCACGAACGTTTCCGCGGAAGTCTCAGGCCGCTGCCAGTAACGCGTGGCCGCACTGCCGCCACGAATCCAAAGGTTCCCAGCGTCGCCGTTTGGAGTCGCCACGCCTTCATGATCGATCAACCGCGCTTCGTAACCATGCAACAACTTTCCACTGCTGCCATAGCGCACATCGCCAGCGTGGTTCGACATGAACATGTGCAACATCTCCGTCGAGCCAATTCCATCCAGGACTTCGACGCCAAAAGTTCTCTGCCAGTCTTCTCCCAATTGCGCCGGCAGGGCCTCGCCCGCCGAGACGCACAAACGCAAACTCGACGTGTCCAATTCGTGTTCGCCCCGATGATGATCAAGCAACATGCTGTAGACAACGGGCACGCCGAAAAAGATCGTCGGGCGATATTCTTTGAAGACCCGGCTGACAACATCC
>DATGVD010000580.1:0-2077 GCA_035300785.1 Pyrinomonadaceae bacterium
CCTTCGTCCATTATCAGACCAGTTCGATTTAAGATATCAAATGATATCTGAAAATCAATTGAAATCTGTAACTCAGGAGAAAAACCCTTGCCGAGATTGAATCGCGAGGAAAGTCAAGCTCGTACGAGGAGTCTCCTGATCGAGGCGGCGCGCAACGAGATCGTGAACAAGGGCTTCGCTCAGGCCTCGGTTCGCGACATTGCCGATGCGGCGGGATTTTCGCAGGGCGCTTTCTACTCGAACTTTCCGGACAAGGAGGCGATCCTGCTGGAGCTGGTGCAGCGGCACCAATCCGAAGAGCGCGCAAAGATCGAGGCCGCGTTGAGCCACGCGCACGGCGACCCCGCGAAGGCAATGGCGGGTATCGAGAAATGGGCCGCAACGATCAACGCCGATCCCGGTTTTGCGGTGCTGGCGATCGAGCTTCAATTACAGGCGTTGCGCAGCCCCTCATTCGCGCAAGGCTACAACGATCTGAACCGCAAGCACCGCCGCGCGTTGGGCGTGCTGGTGACGAAATTGTTTGAACTGCTTGGCCGGAAATTACCCGCCGATCCGGTGGAGATAGCCACCGGCTTCATCGCGCTGGGCCGCGGCATGGCGCTGGTATCAAAAGACGGGGAGGCGAGCCGCAGCGGCCGGATCATCGTCACCTTTCTGAAGGCCTTGATCGGATCGGCGCCGATCGAGACCAACAAGAAGTAGAGGCCGCGCTACGGACCGCGATCTGACGACCGAGGGTGATAGCCGTCAGGTCGCCGAACGGGAGAGGCTCATGGCTCAGACCGATCCAACATCGAGCGGCGGCGATCAGTGGTTTGGCCACCCAAAAGGTCTTTCGTTTCTGTTCGCAACGGAGATGTGGGAACGCTTTTCCTATTACGGGATGAGGGCACTGCTCGTTCTGTACATGGTCGACTATCTGTTGAAGCCGGCAACCGCCCCTACCGTATGGGGCCTCGAGACGTTGCAGCGAGGACTTGAAGCGGTATCCGGACCGCTTGGCATTCAGCCGCTGGCATCGCAGATTTATGGGCTCTATACCGGCCTGGTGTACCTGACGCCGATCATCGGTGGAATCATTGCCGACCGATGGATTGGCCGAACGCCAACCGTCATCGTCGGCGCGATGCTGATGGTCGCGGGCCATTTCATGATGACCTTCGAGCATCTTTTTCTGGTCGCACTCATGCTTCTCATTGTCGGCAACGGGGCTTTCAAGTCGAATATTGCGACCCAGGTTGGCGGTCTTTATCAGCCGGACGATCGGCGCAGAGACCGCGCCTACTCGGTTTTCTACGTCGGCATCAACGTCGGCGCGTTCTTTTCACCGCTGGTCTGCGGTTCGCTCGGTGAAAATGTCGGCTGGCACTATGGCTTTGCCAGCGCGGGCGTCGGCATGGCGATCGGACTTGCGACGTACCTGGCGGGCCTTCGGCGACTGCCGAAACAGCAGTTTCAGGATATTCCGGTCGAAGTGGCGAACGCGACAAATCCGGACTTCAAGAAGTCGCTGCTTGGCCTGGCGATCCTGCTCATTCCCTCCACGTTGTTTTGGGCAGCTTACGAACAGCAGGGAAACACGATGGCGCTTTGGATCGAGCAGTCGACCGATCGCCGGTTGGACCTGTTGTTCTGGCAGGGCGAAATTCCGGTGACCTGGTTCCAGGCCATCAATCCCCTGATGATCTTTGCTTTCACGCCGCCGTTGATCGCGTGCTGGTCGCGATGGGCGAAGACAGGGCGCGAACCTTCGACGATCGGAAAAATGTCGCTTGGCTGCATTTTGCTTGCGCTGGCTTATTTGATAATGGCCGCCGCCGCGTGGTCTGGCGTGCCCGCTTCAGCCAGTTGGCTCTGGGTCCTGCTCTATTTCGCCGTGCTCACCATCGCCGAGCTTCATTTTTCGCCGATCGGCCTTTCGTTCGTATCAAACATGGCCTCCGATTCGTCGCGCTCGACGGTGATGGGGATTTGGCTCGCAACCAGCTTTCTGGGGAATGTAGCCGCCGGTTGGATCGGCAGCTTTTGGTCTACATGGTCGAACGCCGGTTTCTTTCTATTGATCGCGGCTCTC
>DATGVD010000581.1:0-3004 GCA_035300785.1 Pyrinomonadaceae bacterium
TTTCGCATGGAAGTGCCGAAACGTAAAGAGCGAAGGGCGAAGGGCAAAGGAGGAAGTACGTTCGTGAATGGTGTTCAGAGTACCGACTTCAGTCGGGTCTGGATGTCGCCGAAAGCCCAACTAAAGTTGGTACTCTCTACGCCGCTATTTCTCTTTCGTCTTTGCCTTAGCTCTCGCTCTTTGCCCTTGCTCTTTGCCTTTGTTATGCTCCGCGTCGAGTTCGATTGATCACTAAACATGAGTTCAGAATCAAAGTCGCGCGTACTCTACAAGAACCTGGACACCAGCTTCGTTAACTTGTGGGCGTTGCTGCGTCATCTGTCGCAGCGCGCGTTCGTCGGGCGCGTGCACGTCGAGATGGATGACTATAGCGCCGATGTTTTCCTGACCGGATCGAATACGCCACTGGTGCGCGAGGTGGATCGAGCGGCCGGCACCGAAGTGCTGGAAGAGGCGGCGATGCATCGGCTGGTTCTGCGCGCGCGCGAAACCCCGGGGACGATCAGCGTCTTTGAAGGCGCCGACGAGGCGGTCGCGGTGCGCGACGACTCAGCCCCCGCGAAAACCGAAGACCTCGGTTCGACGACCGGCGCGGGGGAATTGTCCGTAACTCCACCGAGTGCTGCGCCTCTGATAGACGAGTCACAAAGCGGCGGCCGCACTTCATCGACCAAACCTCCGGTCGCGACCGAAGCGGAAGAGATGGTTGAGTGGCATGATGTCGTGAAGGTCAGCGGCGAACTGATCGGCGGCGTCGAGCGCGCTCTGAATGGCGCCAACTCTGACTTCAGTTCATTGTTTCGCGCCGCGCGTCTGGAACTGGCTGACGACTACACCTTTCTCGATCCGACATCAGGGGGGCTGGAATACTCAAACTCGGTGGCAACGATGCGTCAAGAGTTGCCCATAAGTTCTTACGTGGCCGGATTGAGCGAGGCTTTGCGCCGGATCGTCGACAAAACTGCTACTGGCGATCGCGCGCGGCGCGTCCGCGAAAGAGTCGCGCTGGATCTGTCCCTGGTTGCCCGCAAACGTCGGGAAGTGATGAAGCGCTCCGGTTTTCAAGCGCAGCTCGATCGCATTGCGGGAACGAAAGTGATCTGAAGATTTCGAATTTCGGATTGCGAATTGCGGATTTCTGTTTTCCCACGCTCGCGCCGCCGATTCGGAGGTTAGTAACCGAACAGCAATTTCGAAATTCGAATTTCGCAATCCGAAATCTCTTTATGTCTTTCCGCAACATTCTTTTCCCGACCGACTTCACCCCGCACGCGCGTTCGGCGCTGAAGTACGCGGCCGCGTTCGCGCGTGATGGGCGCGGGCGAGTCGTCCTGTTCAGCGTCCAAACCGGCAGCGTGCCCGCGAACCTGATGACCCTGCCCGAACGAGTGCTGGAAGATCAGGACAACCAGTGGCTGAAACAACTGCGAGCTGAGGTCAAGGACTTGCTCATTGATCCGCTTTTCGACGGGCTGGAAGTCGAACCCGTGATCGTCGCCGGCGAGCCCGCGCACGAGATCGCGAACGCGGTGCGCGATTACGATATCGATCTGGTCACGGTGGTAACGCACGGCCGGCGCGGGTTGGCGCGCGCGTTGTGGGGATCGACCGCGGAAGAGATCATCGCGGAAGCGCCCTGTCCGGTGCTGACCATCAGGCCGCCGCAGCGCGACTTTGTCGAGCATCGCGGTCACGACACCGAAATTAACCTGAATCGAATTCTGCTCGCGACGAACTTTCGTCCATCATCGCTCGCCGCGACGAATCTGGCGCGCGAGTTGGCGACCGGCACAAAGGCCGAGCTGCACGCGATTTACGTGATCGGCGATTACTTCGAACAGATCTCAGTGATGTTTCCCGAAGGCGCGCGCGCGGCGCTTTCACGCATGCGCGCAGAAGTAGACGACCGGATGAAGTCTTTTGCCGGCGAAAACGGCGAGCGCGTCACGACCCATATCGCCGAAGGCCGGCCTTACGCCGAGATTGTCGGACTTGCGGAAAAGACTGACGCTGACTTGATCGTCATCGGCACCAGCGTCCACGCTTCATTGTTTGGCGGCGCGCCGGCTTTGGGTTCTGAAATTGAGCGCGTCGTGCGCAACGCGCCCTGTCCCGTGTTGTGCGTGCCCTCGGGCCGGGTCGTCACAGCGCTGCCGGCTTTTTCGAGAGCACAGCCAGTGCCGCAGACGTAACCAAAGCAAAAGTAAAAAGGAAAAAGGTAAAAGTAAGACCGGGAATACTACGCCGCCCCGCCCTACTCTTACCATTTTCTTTTTTACTTTTACCTTTTTACTTTTGCCTTCTTACTTCGCCGTTCCTTCCACGGGATAGCCCGCGGTCTTCCAGGCATTCAGTCCGCCCAGCAACGCGGCCGCATTATCGAATCCTTTTGACTTGAGGGTGAGCACCGCACCGGCGCTCGTGTGTTCGGCCGGTCAAGTGCAATAAGCCACGATCATTTTATTGCGCGGGAGTTCCTCTAGTTTAGTCGCGACCTGGTTCGCGGGAACAGAGATGGCGCCCGGGATGTGGCCGGCTTTGTAGTCCGGCTCGCCGCGCGTGTCAATGATGAGCACGTCCTTCTTTTCCCAGAGCTTGTGCAACTCTTCGGCGTTGATGCGCCGCGCTTCATCGGCGGGGTTTTTCGGCTGCGGGCTCTTCTGCTCCGCGGTGCTCGGAGCCTGCGGGAGGACGGCTTCTTGTGAGTTACAAGCCGTCAGCACGCCAACCACAACGATGAAACTGAATGACAATAGAATAGCGACACGCATAAAGACTTCTCCTGCTGGCTCTCTACCGAACTCGCAGCTAATTTACAACTTTGGCGAGCAGATGCAAAGGGCGATCGGACGGATGATCACTTCCAGGACTACCGGTGTATGGAGTGCCAACTCAGTTGGGTTCTTTTTTAGCGAACAGAAGCCCTACTAGTTGGCAGTATGCACCGCTAATCAAAGTCCCACTTCTTACCGTAGTCCAAAATGGGATACTCGCGCCAAATCTT
>DATGVD010000582.1:0-6129 GCA_035300785.1 Pyrinomonadaceae bacterium
AGTCTTCTTCACCGACTCTGCGATTGCGTTCCAGTCGTAAGGACTCATCGTGCGCAGGTCGATGACTTCGACGCTGACGCCCTGCTGCTCGGCTTGCCTGGCGGCGACGAGTGAGCGTTGCACCAGCGCGCCGTAGGTGATGATTGAAAGATCGGTTCCTGCGCGGACTGTCTTCGCTTTGCCAAAAGGAATCATGAAATCGTCGTGCGGGTAAGGCGATTTGTTGTAAGCCTGGCGATACAGGTGTTTGTGCTCGAGAAAGAGCACCGGATCGTCGCAGCGAATCGAAGTGCGCAGCAGACCGTTCGCGTCGAGCGCGTTCGACGGATAGACAACGCGCAGGCCGGGAATCTGCGTGAAAATCGAAACCGCGGATTGCGAGTGATAGACGGCGCCGCCTTTCAGATAGCCGCCCACGGGCACGCGCATCACCAGCGGCGCTGAGAATTCATTGCCCGAGCGCCAGCGCAGCAGCGCCAGTTCGTTGCGAATCTGGTGCATCGCGGGCCAGATGTAATCAAAGAATTGAATCTCGACAACCGGTTTCAAGCCGCGGGTCGCCATACCGATGGCGCGGCCCACGATGTTCGCCTCTGCCAAAGGAGTATTGAATACTCGTGCGCTGCCAAACTCGCGTTGCAAATTAGCGGTGACCATGAACACGCCGCCCTTGCCTTTAACTTTGTCGAGAGATTCCTCGCGCGAGCAGTCTGCAATGTCTTCGCCAAAGACGATGACGCGCGGATCGCGTTTCATTTCCGTATGCAGGCAGCGATTGAGTAGATCGACTGTCGTGCCCGGTTTGCCGCTGAGCTCTACGCCGTCTTCGTTGTCGAAGTCCTTAGAAGTTGGATCGACGTCGGGGGAATAAACAAATTTCGTCGCGGTTTCCGCCGCGGGTTGGGGACTGGCGAGCGCTTGATCGGCGGCAGCGTTGATTTCGCGATCGACTTCGTCCTTCAGTTGCTGCAACTCGTCCTGATTTGCGACGCTTTCTGTGACGAGAAGCGTTTCAAATCGCTTGATTGGATCGTGTTCAGCGTCGGCGGTGCGCTCTTCGGCCGACCGGTAAAGCCTTTCGTCGTCGGACAGTGAATGCGAATAAGGCCGAATCACTTTCGCGTGGACGAACGAAGGGCCGCGGTTCTTGCGGCAGTTATCGACCGCGCGCCGCATCACCGCGAGCGACTCAAGCGCGTCGGTCCCGTCGCAACGCTGAATGAAAAGATTGGGAAAACCTCTGACCAGCCTCGAAATATCTCCGCCCGCAGTTTGCACTTCAACCGGCACGCTGATCGCATAGCCATTGTCTTCGCACAGAAACACGACCGGCAGTCTCAGGTTGCACGCCGTGTTCAGCGCTTCCCAGAATTCGCCTTCGCTCGAAGTGCCGTCGCCCAGCGAGACGTAAACAACTTCATCGTTGCGAAAATTCCGAACGCGCTGCTTCAGTTCTTTGATCAGCTTGACACGATAACCTGCTTCGGCGCAGCCAACGGCCTGCAACAGTTGCGTGCCCGTGGGCGACGACTGCGAAACGATGTTGAGTTTCTTATGGCCCCAGTGCGAAGGCATCTGGCGTCCGTGCGACGCGGGATCAGCTTCCGCGCCGACTGACTGCAGAAGCTGTTCGAGCGGCGTCATGCCGAGCTGCAAGCACAGCGCGCGATCGCGATAGTAAGGATAAAACCAGTCATAGCCCGGCTTCAGGCACATGCCCGCGGCCACCAGAATCGCTTCGTGGCCGGCGCCGCTAATCTGAAAGAAGATGCGGTTCTGGCCTTTCATTTGAATCTCTTTGTCGTCGAGTTTTCGCGACAGGTACATCGTGCGATAGATCTTTAACATCTCTTCGCGACTGAGTTGCGGACGCTCGCGCGGTTTTGCGACTGCGATTGGAGGCGTAGATTTCCGAGGCCGAGGCTTCGCGCGCTCAGGCAGACGGACCGGCGTGACGGCCGGCATCGCCGCGGCCGGCTTTGCGGCGGCGCTCTCGTGCTGATCGCCCTCGGATTTTTTTACAAGTCTGAGAACTTTGGTGTCGCTCATTGATCTTGGTGAGCCCTCCCTCACGGTCGGGCTACTGCCCCGCTTCGCGGTGACTCTCGCATTCGCCTTCCAAAATAGCCTTATACTCTACCGCCATTCCCGGATGGCCGTGTGCCGTCGCCACGTCCACTCCGCGTTGGTACGCCGCGCGCGCTTTTTCGGTTTGACTCGTGCGCTCGAACGCGCGCGCGAGCATCCCGTAAGCGTTGCCTTCATCATCAGCGGCGGCGAGATATTTTTCCAGAGTCTCGATCAATTTCGCATCGTCACCGGCCTTTTCATACTCTTTCGCCAGACCAAACAACACCATCGTGTTCGCCGGATCGCTGGTGAGCATTTGTTCGAAGACTTCGATTCGTGATGTAGCCATGATCTTATTCTCCCTTCTCCCTCTGGGAGAAGGGTCGGGGAAGAGGGGGCGAAGCCTGACACCGAGCATCAATCCCTCACCCCAGCCCTCTCCCAGGGGGAGAGGGAGCAAATCCAACCAGAAACGACACCGAGGTAATCACTTCCCCCCGATTATCAACTTCGCAATCGTCTGCAACTGCATATTCGAAGTGCCTTCGTAAATCGCGCCGATCTTGGAATCGCGCCAGAACTTTTCGACCGGATAATCTTTGACATAGCCATAGCCGCCGTACATCTCGATCGCTTTCGAAGTGATGCGTTCAGCGGCGCGCGACGAAAACAGTTTGGCCATCGCGGCTTCTTTGACGAAGTTCTGGCCGGCGTCTTTCATGCGCGCCGCGTTGTAAACCATCAGGCGCGCCGCTTCCAATTCGGTAGCCATCTCGGCCAGTTGAAACTGCAAGCCCTGAAACTCGTTGACGCTTTTTCCGAACTGTTGCCGCTCAGTCGTGTATGCAAGCGAACATTCCAGCGCGCCGCGCGCAATCCCAATCATCTGCGCGCCAATGCCGATGCGGCCTTCGTTCAGAGTTTCAATCGAAGTCTTGTAACCTTTGCCAACTTCGCCGAGCACATTCTCTTTCGGTACGACGCAATCTTCGAGAATCAGTTCGGTAGTTGACGACGCGCGAATGCCCAGCTTGTTTTCTTTCTTGCCGACGGTAAAGCCCGCGAAGTTGCTCTCAACAATGAAGGCAGTAATGCCGCGATAGCCAGCATCGGGATTTGCGTTCGCGAACAGCACAAAGATTTCCGCCTCTTTGCCGTTCGTGATCCAAAGCTTGCGGCCGTTCAGGACAAAGTGATCGCCCCGATCTACCGCGCGCGTTTGCATGGCAAAGGCATCAGAGCCGGAACTCGCTTCGCTCAAGGCATACGCACCGACTTTTTCCGCCGCCAGCTGAGTCAGGTACTTTCTCTTTTGTTCCGGATTCCCCCAACGCAGCAAAGCGTTATTTACCAGGGTGTTCTGGACATCGACAAATACGCCGACCGATGCATCGACGCGCGAGAGCTCTTCGACGGCGAGGATGGCCTGAAAAAACGAGCCGCTGGCGCCGCCGTATTCCTCGGGCGTTTCGATTCCCATCAAGCCCAGTTCGAAGCATTGCTTCATCAGCGCCGGATCCAGGTGCCCTTGCTCATCCATCTCTTCGACGCGCTTGCGAATCTCGCCTTCGGCAAACTCGCGCACGCTTCGGCGAAACATCTGTTCGTCTTCCGAGAGCGTCGTCAGCGGACGCGCGAATGATTCTTCTACTGCGGTTAAGGTTTGACTCATGTGTGCCCAGGCCCGAGGAAAGGTTTAGTCGGCCGATCTTGAAACGACATCATAATCAACGGGGTCGCGAAAAGGCAAAATGCGGCTGGCTTTTATCTGGCGACCTGCCGCGGCATCTGGCAATCAGCGAGGTTATGCCGTATTTTGTTGGCGCAGTCAGATTGCATCGACCGAAAGTCATGGCGCAGGACTCAGCCAGAGCTTCACACCAGAAAAAGTTTACGCCCCTGGGGATCGTTTTCACGGTCGCCGGGGTGCTTCTGTTTGCTTACTTCGTGCGCAAAGCAGGCGTGGGCCAGATCCTTGAGGGCATCAAGAAACTTGGTTTCGGTTTTGTCTTGATCATCGCGATTTCGTCAATTCGCCACATTGTCCGCTCGCTCTCGTGGATGCTTTGTTTTGATGGTCCGGATCACCTGCGGTTTTGGGATGCGCTCCGGGGCCGCTTAATGGGCGACGCGCTGGGAAACATGGTGGGCGTCGCCAGCGCTCTGGTTTCCGAACCGGCCAAACCAGCGATGATTCGCGATCGAGTGCCGCTGATGGCCGGCCTAACTGCGATCGCCATCGAAAATATTTTCTATGCGTTCTCGGTTTTCGTTTCCATCTTTTCCGGCATGGCGGCGTTGCTGCTCAGCTTTGATCTGCCGAAGCCTTTGCGAATCGCCGGTCAGGTTACGCTGATTACAATTCCATTCCTGATTGCGCTGCTCTATCTTTTTGTGCGCCGGCAGTACCGGTTCATTAGCGGCGTCTTAGGGTTTTTGCACCGGCGCGGATTGTCGGAGCGCTGGGTAGAAAACGGGCGGACCCTGGAAAACAGCGTCTATGGATTCTATCGCCGCAGCGGCTCGCGATTTCTTCCGATCTTTTTGCTCGAAGCCTGTTTCCATCTGGCGGGCGTGCTGGAGATTTACGTCACCCTGAGTTTCATCAGCCTGGCGCTGGCCCCGACGTTCTTGACCGCTTTTATTCTCGAATCGGTCAATCGGGTCATTAACGTCGTGTTCAAATTCATTCCGCTGCGCATGGGCGTTGACGAGGCAGGCACCGGAAAAGTCGCCGCGATACTTCAGTTCACCGAAACGACTGGCGTAACCCTGGCGATCATCCGCAAGAGCCGCGATGTTTTCTGGACGATGGTCGGCGTTCTGTTGCTGATCCAGCGCGGGTGGTCACTGCGCGCGGCGAGCAGGGCAGCGGATAAAGCGATTGCCGACCCCACGGAGGGCGAAGCAGGCATTTGAGCCGTTTTCGGCAAACGAAGCGAGTGAGGAGCGATTGACGTCATGAAAAAAATGAGCAGCACAGCTTTCCTGAGAATCGCACTTGCTGGCTGTGTTGTCGCGCTGGCCTTTGCCGCCGTAGTCTTTCGCAGCGACGCGGCCGCTCCGGCGCGCGCGCATGTCGTGATTCTCGGCACGACCGACATGCACGGGCGTGTCTTCCCGATTGATTACTACACAAACAAGTACGACAACGTCGGCATTGCGAAAGTCGCGACCCTGGTTAAGGAAGCCCGCAAGAACGATCCCGATCTGTTACTGGTCGATTCGGGCGATACGATTCAGGGCACGCCGCTGGAATACTTTCATAACAAGAAAAACAACGCGCCGCCCGATCCGATGATGCTGGCCATGAACGCCTTGCATTACAACTCAATGGCCGTCGGCAATCACGAATACAACTTTGGCTTGAAAGTCTTAGAGAAGGCGCGCAGCGAGGCAAAGTTTCCGTGGTTGTCGGCGAACAGTTACAACAAAGGTTCCGCAACGACGCACTACACGCCATACATCGTGAAAGAAGTGCAGGGCGTGCGCATCGGCGTACTCGGGTTGACGACTCCGGGAATTCCCAACTGGGAAAACGTGCCGAACTATGAAGGTCTGGAATTCAAGGAGACCGTGAGCGAAGCGAAGAAATGGGTGCCGATCCTGCGCGAGAAAGAGAAGGTCGATGTCGTCGTCATCACGATGCACATGGGCATCGAAGAAGACCTGCGGACCGGCACGCCTAATCCCGCTCAAGTGCCGAACGAGAACGCGGCCATCGCGATCGCGCGTCAGGTCCCCGGCATCGATGTGATCCTGATGGGCCATACGCATCGTGAGGTGCCGTCGCTGGATGTGAACGTTGTGTTGCTAACTCAAGCAAATCGCTGGGCGAGTCATGTCGCGCGCGTCGATCTCTACCTCGAAAAGATCCCGGTCGACGGTCGCTGGCATGTCGTCGCAAAATCAGCGCGCACGATTCCGGTGACTGAAAAGACTGCGGCCGATCCGGAAATCGCTGAGATTGGTAAACCTTACGACAAAGAAACACAGGATTGGCTGGCTCGCGCCATCGGTGAATCATCGGAAGAGCTGACTGCGGGCGACGGTCGCTTC
>DATGVD010000583.1:0-2679 GCA_035300785.1 Pyrinomonadaceae bacterium
GAGATTTGAAGCTCGGATTAAGGGCGAAAAGCGGCTCGGCCAACGTTGGGACTGGCAACACAATCCATTTGTCGGCACCCAGGAACTTCAAGGCTTGAAGGTTTTGATGGCCCTGATCAATAACTGGGACATTCAGAATCACAACAACAACATTCTGGTCGTCACCGATGAGGCAACCGGGCAGAAAGAGGCGCGCTACTTTGACACCGACCTCGGCGCAAGTTTCGGTAAGGAAGGAAACATTCTCGGTCACACGCGCAACCGCCCCGACCAATACGTGAAGACAAACTTCGTCAAGGGCGTCAGTCGCGGATACGTTGTCTTTAACTACAACGGGAAGAATCAACAACTGCTCAAGAACATCACGGTGGCGCAAGCGAAATGGTTGGGGAGCATTCTTTCGCAGTTGAGCGATCAGCAGATTAGCGACGCCTTTCGCGCCGCCAATTATTCTCCTGAGCAGATCGAGGCCCTGACCAGGGTTGTTAAGGAGAGAATCAACGAATTAGTTAGTCTACCCGGTTAGTTGTTTCTCCTTTTCCCCGGCCGGAGTAAGGGCTGAGGATGAGAGGATAGCTAAGGTGAACTTATATTTAGACCCTCTCCGCAACTCTGTCACAGACCGGAAGGGTGAGCAATCGAATGCAGAAAAAGATTCGCATCACCGATCTGCTGTACGCGCACTGGCCGGCCTTGACGCTGGCGTTCGTGGCGGTCATCGGCGAGAGCGTGACGGATCTGCTCGAGCCGTGGCCGCTGAAGATCGTTTTCGATCACGTCTTTGGCTCAAAGCGCATGCCGGATTGGCTGGCCGGCGCGGTGGGATGGCTCGGCAGCGATAAGTTGTCGATCCTCAACTTCGTCGTGCTGGCAGTGATCGCAATTGCGATCTTCGGCGCGCTGAGTTCGTACTTTGAGAAATATCTCACCACCAGCGTCGGCCAGTGGGTGATGCATGACTTGCGCCGTGTGCTCTACAGTCATATCCAGAGACTCTCCCTTTCCTATCACGATCAAAAGCGCACCGGCGATCTGATCAGCCGGGTTACCACCGACATCGACGCGGTACAGAATCTGGTTTCGTCAGTGCTGTTGGGAATGCTGGTCAACGTCCTGACACTCGCCGGCATGGTGCTGGTGATGCTTTATCTCAACTGGGAATTTACCTTGATTGCGATGCTGATTGCGCCGGGATTGTTCCTGGTCGTCTTTTATTACACGCGGACGATCAAGAAAGCTTCGCGGGCCGTGCGTCGCAAAGAAGGTGAAGTTGTTTCGGTGCTCGAAGAAGTTCTTTCCTCGATTCGAGTGGTCAAGGCATTTGCTCGGGAAGATTATGAGCAGAGGCGATTCGAACAGGAGAGCCGAGAGAACGTAGAGCTGGCTTTGCAGGCAAGAAACGTCAAAGCAAAATTGCCTCCGATCGTGGAACTGATTGTGGCGGGCGGCACGTGCCTGGTGCTGTGGTACGGAGCGCGTCTGGTGCTCGCGGGCGGACTGACTTCCGGTGAGTTGCTCGTGTTTCTGCTGTACCTCGGCAAGATGTATAAGCCCATGCGCGAACTTTCGAAGATGACCGACACGATCTCGAAAGCTTCGGTGGGATGGGAGCGGATTCGCGAGGTGCTCGAAAACGAAACCCAGGTTCGCGACCTGCCCGGAGCCAAACGTGCGCCGCGCTTGAAAGGCAAGATTGAGTTCGATCAAGTGAGTTTTTCGTACGATGGGAGGCAGCCCGTCCTCGCAGACGTGGACCTGAAGATCGAACCCGGCCAGCTGGTCGCTCTCGTCGGCCCGACCGGCGCGGGCAAGACTACTATCGTCAGCCTGCTGCCGCGATTTTACGATCTGACTTCCGGAGAGATCAGAGTCGACGGCACGGACATTCGCCGGTTCAAAATCAAATCGCTCCGGCAGCAAATCAGTTTTGTGCTACAGGAGACGCTGCTGTTCCGCGCACCCGTCGGGCAAAACATCGCCTACGGAAAACCCGAGGCCAAGCGCGGCGAAGTTATTCGCGCCGCGAGGCTCGCTTACGCCGACGAGTTTATCGAACAGATGCCGGAGGGATACGACACGATGATTGGCGAACGCGGCATGACCCTCTCTGGCGGCCAGCGACAACGCATCGCGATCGCGCGGGCGATCATTCGCGACGCGCCGATCTTGATTCTCGACGAGCCTTCATCGGGATTGGATCCGGCCGCCGAGAAGCTTGTGTTTGATGCGCTGGGAAACTTGATGGCCGGCAGAACTTCGATTGTCATCGCGCACCGGCTGGCAACCGTTCGCCGCGCCGATGTGATTTTCGTCATTGACGAGGGTCGCGTTGTAGAGCAGGGAACTCACGAAGAGCTGCTGGAGCAGGGCGGACTCTATTCGCGACTTTATGAGTTGCAGTTCAGAGGAGAAGAAGAGGATTCGCGAGATCTCGTGACGGTTTAGGCGGTGAGTCAGCATCACAGCGCCATTTGATTGATCGGGGCAGTAGCCCGACCGTAAGTGAGGGGTTCGTCTCTATTCAAAGTCGGCGTTACGCGTCGGGGAAAGGCATCGACGAAAACAAAAAGGCCGCTTCGAATGAAGCGGCCTTTCTTGAATTCGCAAATCGGAAGTTTCGGATTCGGGGATTCAAATACTTACTGCCTGGTCGCGGTCGCCGCACCGGCTGTCGTCGCA
>DATGVD010000584.1:0-3996 GCA_035300785.1 Pyrinomonadaceae bacterium
CGGCGTGATTGGAATCTGCGGCGGCATGCCGGGCGATTGGGAAACCAGCGGCCTTTACCAGCCAACTAAGGCCGGCGTTTTTCATCTAAGCGGCGATCGCGATGAATACTATCCGACGTCAAGAGTGAGCGGGTACGCGAACCAACTGCGCATGCGCGCCGGCGATGTTGAATTCAAGGGTTATGCTGCCGGTCACGAAATTGTTCAGCCGATGCGGGAAGACATTCGGGCGTGGCTACAGAACCGCTCGCAGTAGCGAGTAGGTTCAGAGCTCGCACTGAGCGTGGGTACGGGACCCTTCGGACAAGTTCCCTGGTCTAAGACAAGACATCAATGACCAAAAATCTTTCAAACTTACTTCTTCTAGTCCTGACGTCGGTCCTCGCCATGGCCTGCCAGCAGCAAGCCGCGCGGGTCGTCAGCCCGCTCAAGCCACCTGAGCTACAGACAGAGATTCGCGCGCTCCCGGACAACAGTTCGGCGCAACTCAAACTTGTAATCGATGACGCGATCGATCAAGTTGGTAAGACGACCGGCTACGATCCTTCTTACCAGAAGATCGAATATCCAAACGGCGATGTGCCGATTGAAACCGGCGTTTGCTCTGATGTGATCGTGCGCGCATTTCGCAAAGCGGGAATCGATTTGCAGAAGGACGTGCACGAAGATATGAAGTCGAACTTTTCTGTTTATCCGACCCGCTGGGGATTGAAGAGCCCCGACACGAATATCGATCACCGCCGCGTGCCAAATCTGCAAACCTACTTCACGCGCAAAGCCAAATCGCTGGCGACGACGGGCGGCAGCGAGACGTTTCTGCCCGGCGACATCATCACCTGGGACCTGGGCGGTGGCGTCGATCACATTGGCATGGTCGTCAATGTCTGGTTCAAGCCAACGCAACGTTACCTGATGGTGCACAACATGGGTTCGGCGCGCATGGAAGACGTTTTGTTCGCGTGGAAGATCACGGGGCACTATCGGTACTTCTGAAGTTCCCAGTCCCGTCAAGGACGAAATATTTAGAGTTGCGTTTGCGAACGAAGATCTAGCGCCGTCGGTCGCGCCGTGTTACATTGCCGCGACTGACGGCGAATCAGAATTCAAACTATCCGCCTGCTATAAACATTCGGCTCCTATCGGAGCCTTTGCTGAAACGAGGTGGGTTCGTGAGACATAGAATGTTTCGGCTCTTCCTTGTCATCGCCCTGGTCGTCTGCGCCTGCATGACGTTTCAGACCTTCGTCAGCGCTCAATCAAACCACAACCCCAAAACGGAAGCCGCCATCCGCGCCGTGCTCGACGCGCAAGCCGCCGCCTGGAATCGCGGCGATCTCGAAGGCTACATGGATGGCTATGATCGTTCGCCGAACACAGAGTTTGTTTCCGGCGATCGGATCAATCGTGGTTGGCAGGCCGTGCTCGATCGCTATAAGAAGAGCTACGACTCGCGCGAGAAGATGGGCGTGCTGACATTTTCCGAACTGGAAATCACTGTCTTGAGCAAAGACGCCGCGCTCGTGCTGGGCCGCTGGCGCCTGAAACGCGCGAACGACGAGCCGCACGGAACATTCAGTTTGCTGTTTCGGAAAACGAAAGCCGGCTGGAGGATCGTTCACGATCATAGTTCGGCGGCGTAAGCTGGGACCGCGGGCGCCCGCGCCCGCCATGAGCGCGAAGCGCGAATAAGTCTTCGAGAGTTGACGCGGGCTCTGCTCGCGTATGCGGGCGAGGGCGCCCGCGCTCCCAGTAAGGCGGGTCTTCTGATCCTACAAGAATCAGGAAATGGCGAAAGCGTCTAACACCACAGGATCAACTCTCGAGACCATCGAACGCGACGTCGAGGCGCGCAGCACTTCTCTCAAGAAGGAATTGGGCCTGCGGGATCTGGTCCTCACGCAAGTCGTCTTCGTCGTTGGCACCGTTTGGGTTGGCTTCGCCGCCAAGCTGGGCCAGTCACAGATGGCTTTCTGGCTGATCGCGATCGCCACCTTTTATCTGCCACTCGCCGCCGTCGTCATCTATCTCAATCGCCTGGCGCCGCTCGAAGGCGGCCTCTATCAATGGGCCAAGGTCGCATTCGACGATTTCGTGGCGTTTATGGTCGCGTGGAATTTTTGGATCTTCGGCATTCTGGTGATGTCCGGCATCGGTTTGATTATTAAGAAGAACATCGCCTATGCCATCGGTCCGCGCGCCGCCTGGATGCACGAGAACAAATGGATGACCACGCTGGTCTGTGTCGTGTTGATAACTTCTGTCGTCACGGCTTCGCGCAGAGGTCTCGCGCTCGGAAAGTGGGTGCAGAACTTCGGCGGCGCGATGCTGATCATCACCTTCGCGACGCTTGTCCTGCTGCCCTTCATTACCGCCAGCCGCGGGACTCTGGCCAACTACCATCCGTTTTCGCTCAGCTTCCCGCAGGTCAGCACCTACAACATCAACGTTTGCAGCAAGCTCGCCGTTGGCGCGCTCTCGGGCTTTGAATACATCGCGATTCTGGCCGGCGAATGCCGCGCGCCCGCGCGCAACATCGCCCGCTCAGTTTGGATCTCAGCGCCCATCATCGCGCTGATGTTCATTCTCGGCACCGGATCGGTTTTGGCGTTTGTGTCCCCGGACAAAGTCGATCTCATCGCCCCGATTCCGCAGGTGCTCAGTCTGGGCTTCAGCGGGTTCGGTTGGGTGTCGATATTGATTTCGATCACCATCTTCGGCGTGGCCGCGCGGCAGATCGCTTTGATGAGCATCTATTTTGCCGGCAACACGCGCTTGCCGATGGTCGCCGGCTGGGACAATTTACTGCCGGCGTGGTTTGCAAAGCTGCACCAGAGCTATCGCACGCCGGTGAATTCGATCCTATTCGTGGGCGTGACCACGCTGGTGTTCAGCCTCGCGCCTTTGCTCGGAGTGAAAGAGGCCGAGGCCTTTCAGTTTCAGGACAACGCGGCGAACGTCTTGTATGCGCTAATCTACATGGTGCTGTTCGCGATTCCGATCGTCGCCATGAAGCGCTTTGGCGCCAAAGCTCCGTGGTGGCTGAAAGTGGCGGCGGCGCTCGGCTTTCTGATGTCCGTAGTCGGCGCGTTCTTTACCGTGTTTCCGATCATCGACGTCCAGAGTCGCCTGCTGTTCGCGGCGAAGATTATCGCGGTGGTGATCGCGGCCAACGCGATCGGTGCGGCGATTTATGCGTTCGACAAGAAGCGCTCCCGATAAGGCTGGCCTTCCCATCAATCCTGTGATAATCATCCTCGCGCTCTAGCTCCAGAATCATTCCCCAAGAGTAAGGAGACAGACATGGGCAAGATTAATTTCGGACGCGTGCTGCTCGGAGGCCTCGTGGCAGGCCTGGTAATAAACATCGGCGAGTATTTGCTGAATGGAGTGGTGCTGGCAAAACAGATGGAAGGCACCTTCCGCAAAATGAATGTGCCCGCTCCAGGCGGAAACTTCATTGCGATCGCCGTGGCGCTGACCTTTCTCCTCGGGATTCTCATCGTCTGGATATATGCGTTGATCAGGCCTCGATTGGGACCCGGACCAAAGACAGCAATTGTTGCCGGCCTCATAGCGTGGCTCTCGATCTACCTGTACAAAGGAACTCTGAACGGCGCGCTCTTCGCGATTCCATTGAACACGATGCTGATCGCATTTGCCTGGGGGCTGGTTGCCTATGTCCTCGGCGCGCTTGCCGGGGCTGCGTTGTACAAAGAAGTCTAGCAGTAGCGGGCCCGACGTACTGGCGGATCAACAGAACTCACGAAATGCTTTGGTGTAGTCATGAGCTGGAAACGACTGCTCCTCTCAATCCCGCTTGGCTTTCTGGTAATGATCGCCGACGGCGTGTCTTTGATGCTGGTCAACCGCCTCTATCGGCCGAGCCATCCGCCTGCCGGGATGATTCATGCATTCTATTACTTCGACGCCTGGCCGCTTTTCATTACGCAGCACATCTTTCCTCGCGCGTCCGGCGACGCGTTTGGCGGCCCGACG
>DATGVD010000585.1:0-4030 GCA_035300785.1 Pyrinomonadaceae bacterium
CTCCGGCTAAAACCCGCGTGAGCTGCACATCGCGCAGTGGTCGCAGGGCTTGCCGCCCGGTTCGAGTGAGCACTTCTTTTCGCTCTCGAAAAACTCGACCAGCTCCGAGACTGCAGCTTCTTCAACACCGAAGCGTTCCTGACTGACGTGCTCCGGCACCGCGCCGAAGTCCCTGACCCACGGCGAATGCGTCGCCGGCACAAACTGAGATTGCGGTACCGAAGCTGGCGGCGGAGGCGAAGCCATGGATGGCGAAGTAGCCGACGGTGGGGTTGATGAAACGAAGTCTATTACGCGCGCGCGCGACTGAATCGGCGCGCCGGCTGTTCCCTGAACAATTTTCGATTCTACGCGATCGAGCTTGCTCTCTAGATCGTGGAGCCCTTCGCGGATTGCGGATAATTCTTCGCGCACCGGAGCACCGTTCTTTGAGGGGGCGACATTCCTGGGACTTGATGCGCCAGCGCGAGTTCCGCCTACTCGCCGCGCGACGCGTTCCGCTATCAACCTTGCCCGATCTTGATCACTGCTCATGAAGTCGAAATCGTGGTTACTGGGAACGCGGGCGCCCTCGCCCGCAAAACGTGCATCGCACGTTCAGATTTTCATTCGGTTGCAGACCGTCGGGCGCACGCTCTTCCCGCTTCGCGCTCAATGCGGACGAGGGCGTCCGCGCTCCCAGCAACAGGGCATGCCCTGAAGTCTCAAATTGGACCCTTACTCGTTTTCCAAAAGATCGATGCGATCTACGACGCCGACGATGGCCGAATCGATCGCCGCGCCCGGCTTTCCGGTCGCGACGGTGGACGCGCTCCACCCTTCCTGAACAATCAAAACCGTGTCACCCACGCCGGCATCAACCGCATCAAGCGCGAGCACCGTATTGCCCGCGGCCTCGCCTTCGGGAGTGATTTGCTCGCAGAGCATCACGCGCGCGTTCTCGTAGCGCGAATTCTTTTGCGTGGCCACGATGTTTCCTAAAACTTTGGCGAGAATCATTATCTTGAAACGAACTTTGGGCTTTGATCTTTGTACTTTGACTTCACACGAAACTTCACCGTGACCTGGGGGACGTAGCGCAGTCCGCCACGTAGACATCAAAGTTCAAAGCACGAAGTACAAAGTACGGAGCCGCGCTGATTAACCATTAAAGACATGCCTTTCCGAATCAACGATCGCCACAATCGTGCAATCTGTCGGCGTATCTTCGCGCTTGAAAGGAAAGCTGGCTTCCTTGCCCCGGCACCAGAAAACCAACTCGCCGACGCCGGCGCCGGCGGCATCGACCGCCACCAGAGGTTTGCCCTGCGGCGCCAGGTCCTTATTGAGTGATTGCACGATGAGCAGCTTGCGATTCTTAAGTGAATCGTTCTTCACCGTGGCAACCACGGTTCCGATTACACGCGCTAGCTGCATTTCAGATCTCGGGACTCATTATGTCGACCGTGTCGATTACGCCGACAACAGCCGCATCCACCGGCGTGTCTTTCATGTTCTGCGCCAGGCGCGCGCTCGAACCGGCCACCACCAGCACGCGTTCATGAAAGCCCGCGCCGACCGTGTCCACGGCCACGACGTAGCCGCTTGTGTCCGAGCCATCTAAGTTGATAGGCCGGACAATGAGCAGCTTTTTACCTTCCAGCCGTTCGTCTTTTTGTGACGCCACGACTGTGCCGATGATGCGCGCGATGATCATGCGCGGGCCTGCGTGCTGACCGGCAGAGATTCGTCGACGCTGCCATGCGGACGCGGAATCACGTGCACGCTGACAAGTTCACCGACGCGACGCGCCGCCGCTGCGCCGGCATCGGTCGCCGCTTTGACCGCCGCGACGTCGCCGCGAACAATCGCGGTGACAAATCCAGCGCCGATCTTTTCATAGCCAATCAGGGTGACGTTGGCGGCCTTGACCATCGCATCGGCCGCTTCAATCATCGCCACGAGGCCTTTGGTTTCCACCATTCCGAGTGCTTCTTGCATTTCGGTTTCTCCTGTGAGACTGTCCGGCTGGTAAATCGTTAATGGTATATCGCGAATAGAATAGCACGAATCCGCTGCTCTCCTGACGTTGGTGTTAATTTTGACAGGTTGCCGCTCGCTCGAGTTAACTATCCACGAAACAACACGAACCGGAACACGTTTTAGTTCGTGCGGTTTCGTGTGATTTCGTGGATCGTTCTTGTCAGAGCGAAAGAACACGAAACCAAACTAAAACACGACGATTCACGATTAGCGATTCTAGGAGTCCTTCAATCGCGCCGCTTCGCTTAAGAGCTCTACCAATTCATCGCGCGTGAGCGAAACTTTGCCACTGCCGTTTGACGAAGAAGAATATGAGCGCGATGGGCGATCGCCGGTCGGACACGCCAGGCTGGTTTCATGCAGGTAACCACAAGCCTGGCAGCGCGCGCCAGAATCAAGATAGCCGGCGGCCTCGCGCACATTGATTAGCTTTTCAATCGCGTCCGGCGAAAGGTTGCGCGAACCGCCGAGCGTGCGCGAGAGAATCGCGATCTTTGCCGTGTGTTCGAGGGTTTCGAGACGATCGAACGCCTGCCAAAGATCCGCGCCGTAAGCTACGGCGCCGTGATTGGCCATCAGCAAGGCGTTGTGATGCTTGACGAGCGGACGCATGGCGTCGGTCAATTCTTCCGTCGAAGGCGTGCCATATTCGGCCAGCGGCACGCAGCCAAGCGTCAGGATTACTTCAGAAAGAATCGGCTGATCAATTGGCAATCCGGCAACCGCGAACGCGGTCCCGTGCGGCGGATGTGCGTGACAGACGGCCCTCACGTCCGGCCGCTCACGATAAATCAAAAGATGCATCGCGAGTTCGCTGGACGCGCGCCGCTCATTCACTGAACGTCCTTCGAGATCGGTCACGGCGATCAGATCGTCCGTCATTCTCCCTTTGCAGGTCATCGTCGGCGTTGCCAGGATCCGGCCATCGTCCAGACGCACGCTCACGTTCCCATCTGACGAGACGACATAGCTGCGCTCGTACATCAGATGACAGATTTTGATGAGATCGCGTCTGGCGGTTTGTTCGTCCATTTGTCGTCAACCAAATCAATCAAGGCGAAAGACGCATTCCACGAGTCCGTGAGTTGGCACGGCCTTGCCTTCGCTCTGGAAAGGAATGAAGTTGATCCGCTTTACTGCTGCTACGGCTGCATCAACCAGATCGTGCGATTGAGGCATGGCAGGATCAATTCCCACCACTTCAATCCCATCTCGCTTGCGAGTCTTTGGCAAATCCGGGAAAATCAATTTCGCTTCGTTGTCTGGCAGCAGGCAAATGCTGCATATGCTTCGCTTCGCAAGTGGCGAGACTTCAGAAATACTTCCGTCGGCTTCAAATTTCACCCTCAATTGCAACACACCTTGCTTGCCGGGCTTCGCCACAGCCTGAGTGTACTGCGAATCTGGCGGCGAAAGAATTCGCACATCAGCGCTCGGTTTCCTTCCGCCGTCGGCGTACATCACGTTTTCATCAATCATATTGGTCGAAAGAACGTGAAGTTCAGGAACAGGTGTTCGGTTGCTCTCGCGTGATTCACTAAACGCGTAATTATTCTGGTTGCGCGATAGGGTTTGCTTTGGCCGAGGGAATCTTACGATTAGCACGACGCTTCCGGCCAAGACTGCTACCGCGACAGCAAGTGCGAAAGGCATTACGACTTTGCTGGACCGTATCATCGCCGTGAATTCCTACACCCTTCGGCCTGCGCTCTCAACGATCTCGTCAAATCTGGTCGCACCTCGGCCCGCTTTCGTTATCCGTTTATTCTGAGGCTGTGCCAGAAAATAAGACAACGATTCCAGTGACGTTGTGAGATCCACTGTCCTCACCTTCACTCCCCTGCGCGCGGTCAAAGGCGCGGGAGCGAAGTTCAAAACGGCTTTCACGCCGGCGGTCATGATCTGATTCAGCACTCGCTGGGCGGCGCGAGCGGGTACGGCGATGACGGCCACGTCGATCGCTTCATCTCGCACGACCTTCTTAATCTTACTGACTTCGTAAACGGGA
>DATGVD010000586.1:0-11679 GCA_035300785.1 Pyrinomonadaceae bacterium
ACCGCCCCCACCCCAGCCGGGCTGCCCGTCTGGGGACCCCGGGTCGGGCTAATGCCCGGTTCGTGCGGCTCGCCCGTCTGGGGACCCCGGGTCGGGCTAGTGCCCCGCTCTCGCACGCGCGTCTCGCTCCTGCCAGATAGCCGGTATTCGTCGCCGATTTGCTGGCCGGCGCCGCGCGCCGGGCGCAGTTGATGAGTGAGGTGGTCGCGCGAATCCAGCAGAAAAAGATTCGCCGATCGTCCCGTCAATTGAGCAATGAGGGCGCGCTCTTTCGCTTGCTCGAACTCATCCTTGCCGGTGAATCGGAAACGTACCACCCGCTCGGCCGAATCCTTTTCCAGCTCGCGCAAGGTTGCGCCCGCCAGCTCTTTTCGCAGCGCCAGAGCGAATTGCGTGAGCGGGATGCTTTGCTTTTCCAGATCGCGAACGCGGCGTTTGATTAGATAGAGACGCGGCAGGCCGGGCTCAGCGCTGATGAAGAGATAGCCGTCGCGGAGACGGAAATCGATTGCCAGCGAGAGCGGTCCGAGTTGAAAGATTTTCCCCGGCGCGCGGCCAATCAAGAGCGGCCCGAGCTCAGCGACGATCTCATTGATCGATTCATTATCCATGGCTTCTGGCGACGGAAGTTAGCACAAACACCGGCAGCAATGCCGGTGCGCCGCAGGTGGTGTCTTGATTTGACGGCGTATAGAGTACCAACTTTAGTTGGGTCTCTTCCCGCCTAACAAAAACCCGACTAAAGTCGGTACTCTGAACACCGCTTATCAAAGTAGGGCTCCGATGCCGGCGCTCCCGAAAAGCAAAAGGCGAAAGCCGAAAGACTTTCGCCTGACAAAATCGGAAAGAAGGAACGGCGCTAGGTCTGTATGACTATCGTCTTTGAGAAACGATCATGCATCGTGCGGCCTTCGCGATCGACCAACGCATAGATGATACCGATGCCGAAGGTAGCCAGCGAGAAGATGTAACCAATGGCGCGCTTCATGGCTTGGCCTCCCGTGGGAATCAGCCCGGTGCGCACGTCAATGGTTCGCAGCGATAGCAGACGCATGCCCAACGTTCGTCCGGTGAGGGCGATTGAGACTGTTAGATACGAGAACATCATGGCCAGGGCAATGCCTGCCGTCAAGCCAATCACGCGCGGGTCGGACCACTGGCCTTTGGCAAATTCGATCCCGGCGGCGATCGGTGCCGTTATCCCTGCTACGACGAAAAGATCCAGGAGTCCAGCGATCATTCGCCGCCAGACGCCGGCGCGATCACCGCGCACATCTGAAGCGAGCGCCGGCACAGACAGACACGCTTCAAGGTACGCCAGCGCAGAGTCCTCTATGCCGTCAGAGATTACCCGAACCGGCTTACGTCTTGGTTCGTCAACGATCGGCTGGGAAGGAACCACCACCAGTTTGCCCTTTCTCGCTGCGGTCTCGCCCTGAATCGTCGCTGTTGTCTCTTCTGTCACTTCTGTCCCTCCTGTCGATGGGGCATCGTCAGCGACCGGAGCCAGAGCGGTGGCCGTAGCCGCGCCGGTGCTGCCCACCGCAAAGTCTGACCTGCGCGCGCGCTCCAAACGCTCAAGGGCTTTCGAGACGATGGGATTCATCACCTGCTGTTCGCGATCGGGCACGAGTTCCAGCTGAGCCGACGGCAGCGCGCAGGAAAACGTCTCGCTTTCCTGGGCTGACGCCAGGGCTTCCGCGGCTTCGCGGGCACGCTGCTCCTGGACCTCGCGCACGCGTTGACTCAATTGCTTGCGCCACTCAGGCACTGCGCGCGAAACTCCGGGAAACTCGATCAGGGTAGATTTCGATGCTTCGGCTTTGGATGGGCGCGAATGATCTGAGGCCGAAGCCTCGACAGGTGCGCGACCCGCCATCACTTTATCCTGAGGAAGATCAGAGAATACTTCTGGCATCGCTGATTGCGATCGGGAAATGGGGCAGGTGTTTTCGTGCGCGACGCCACAAGAGCAAGGCTGCATAGCAAAGTCTCAGTCGGCGCGGCAATCAAAACGGGTGGGCACGATCTCAGCAAAGCCCGAACCCGTTGCGCATCGGGCCGGATGGTATCAGACTTTACTTTAACTCGTCAACGAGAAAATATAGCAGGGCTTGAGGTTGGCTGTCTTCCCTAGAGCGGCTGGCGACCGGCGAAACCCGCTTCGACGTCATGCCACCATTCGAGCTGGTCGCCTTCATCTGCTTTCCAGCAAAGCAGGACTACGCGGCCCTCGCGCATCGAAGGAAAGTCTATCAAGCCATTGGCGTAATCCTTCAATTGCACGCCGAGTCCTTCCAACTTGCCGGCCCCCAACGACAGGTCGATCAGCAACCGTGCGTACTGGGAACCCTTTTGCATGCCGCCGCCACCGTTCTCGGCCGCATCCGCGGCCAGCTTCGCAGAGTTCTGGAAAGAACGCAGACGGCGATGCGATCGCTGAATGGACTTCACGATCGGCCGCACGCTCGGGAGCAGGGAGTTTGCTTCTTCTAAAGTGAAAAGCTTCATAATGAGTCTCGTGGGGGACGATTGAAACAACCGTCCACCTCACGAAACTCATTCTACTTGTTTCGGAAGAGCCAGGCCACTTGAGAAGATTGGGAGTAGTAGGTCAGTTTGAGCTCAAGGGCTCGATCTATCACTGGGAGCGCGGGCGCCCTCGCCCGCATTGAACGCGAAGGGCGAACACAATTTTCTCGAAGCCGTCGAATACGTTTTGAGCAAATTGAGCGCGCTCCGCCTGCCATGCGGGCGAGGGCGCCCGCGCTCCCAGTAAACAACTGACCTGATCGCGCTACTTGACCGCGGCCGAGGTCTGGTCGGTGTTGCTCTTTGGTACGTAGTAACCCTTGCGCGCGCTCACCTCGAGTTTGCGCGACTTGCCTTTCGCGTCAAGCGCCTTGACGCGCAGATCGAGTTGATGCAGGCGGCCATCGTCCTTCTCATCCTCGCCGAGTGAGAAGCCGAGGCTGTAGCGGGCCGTCAAATTGCCGATAATTCTGGCGAGTCCGGCGCCATAGTCTCTGACGCGACTGACATGAACGGCTTCGCCACCGCTTTGTTGGGCCAGACGCTTGGCGCTGCCGGCCAGGCTTATTCCAGTCCATCCAATCAGCGGCTGACCCAGAGGCAGCAGGAACTTGTAGAGCGTTCGCATGTCCACAGTCAGCGTGTTGAAGATCGCGTTTTGCCGGATCAGGATCTGTTCGGTCGCGTCGCGGTCTTCGTAAAAGATCGGCGCGATGCCGTCAGACAGCCACACGACGGCTGCTTGTGAGTTGGGAAGCTTTTCCTCCGCCAGGTGCGTCGCATCGCGCGTCGCCCCGGCCATGTCGTAGATATTGTCTAACTGAATTGAGACCTTGCCGTCGCGGCTCACGCGTTTGACGTTAACCGATCCATCCTTTTTGATCGTGCGCGTTATGACCGCCCCGTTCTTTCCCTTGATCGTCTCGGTTTCAAGGACGTCACTCTCTTTCTTCTTTGCTCCAGCAGAATCCTTCGGTTCGGTTGCGGTCGTGTCGGAGCTCACCGTAAGACTCCCGCTGCTCTGTGGCGCAGAGTCCTTCTCATCGGGTTTCGTCTTGTCGGTTTCGGGAGCGGGGGCGACCAGCGCCGGCACGCGAGCCAGGGCGGCGTCGAGTTTCGCGCGATCGCGCGTGAATTCAGTCAGCCACATCGCCTTGCCATTTCTAATTGCGGCGGTCTTGTCATCAACGCTGTTCAGGTTAATCGCCAGGATTGCAACTTCGTCGCCCTCCGGAAGCTTGGCCAACTCGTCAACCATTGACTTACGAACCTCTTCGCGTTTGAGAAAGCGCCCGGCGCCATCATCGCGCAGATCGAGAATCAAGATCAGCGCGAGGGGCTTGCGCGCCTGGCCTTCGCGAGTGAAATAAGAAATCGTGCGCGGCTGGCCGTCGTCAAGAACCTCAAAATTGTCCGCGGCGAGATCAGAGACATTGATCCCGGTGCGCTTGTCTTTTACCAGCGCGTCCATAAAGACCACGCGCGTGCGCACCTTAATCGTTTCGGCGACTTCCTGCGCCGAGGCCGGAATGGCTGTGACGGCTAAGAAAAGCGCCGCTGCCAGAAGGGCGGATAGGGACATCAGCCGTGCGTTTCGATTGGTTCTTATCGCGGTGTTGTAGTTCATGGAATTGGCTCCTGGTTGTTATTGAGGGCGGCATCATCGGTCAGGGTTTTGCCCATCTCATTCGGATCTTTCATCAACATCGCCAACACGTCGGGCGCGACTGTCGCCTCGACCACGGTAGCTTCGCGTCGTTCGATGGTAACGACCAGCACGTGGAACTTCGCGCCGGCGTCACGGATATAGATGTAGGTTTGCTCTTCATCTTTCGCGGACAAGGTCGCTATCAGCGGCGACCAGGCTTCGTTAAGCGTGTTTTGGATCGACGCCTTGAAGCCGGCAATCCGGCCGTGCGAATTGAATTCCTGATCTTCAAAGAATACCAATCTCACGCTGCCGGCATCGGCGAAGCGTTTGTAGTCGCCGCCTCTGACCCGCGCGACGGTCCTGGCGCCTTTCATTCCAGCGCGCGCCAGCAGCGGCAGGCTCTGGTGCTTGACGTGATAGAACTGCTCGATGGCCTTCACCACGGCGTCGAAGTCATCGCCGCGAGCAAAAGTGCTCGTGAGCGGCGCGAAGAAGATCGTCGCGATGATCAGACCAGTGATTGCGAGTTTCGTCTTCATGGCACCAACTTGCTCTTCTTAGGCTTCGGCTGATCGAGTCCGAGGTCAGGTACGCCAAACTGGCCCTCGAGCTTGGTAAGCTTCTCGAGGTTGACCGGGCCTACGATGTTCACGACCGTGAATTCTTTCGGCTCGGCGCTGATCACCGCGAGGCCTTCGATCTGATCGCCCTGCATCATCAAATAGACGTCCACGTTGTCGCCGTCTTTTTTGCTTCTCACTCCGACAATCTTGCTCCAGCCGCCGCCGCGCAACTGCGACATCACCGACTCGACGTCGGCTGGCGAATATTGGCCTTCCTTCTCGAACTCGAAGCTCTTGACATAGATGCCCTTGAGCCCTTTGAGAATCTCTTTGATGTCCTCGTCGTCTTTGCCGAAGAGCTTCGGAAGTGTTTGCATCAAGTGTTCGTCAAATTTCACGTCGACGGTTTCGCTGGCCCTGTTGGCCAGAGAATCGAGCTGGTCGATTTGCAGCCGGGCGCCCTGGGCGTGCGCCGTGATGGCGGCGCCGCCCAATAGCAGCAGCATGACCGCTGCGAGTCTTAATGAAGTTTGGAAGAGTGTTTTCATAATTCATTCATCCTATCTTGTGTTGATTGCGAATTGAGTTCGGCGCCGGCAGACCCTGCGCCTTTCGTTGGGCGCCATTGAGCTTGAAGCTGACCAGACGCAGGGCGACCAGCACCTGCTCTTTTTCCGCGAGTTCAGCCGGAGTTAGCTGTGGCGGCGCGGGCGTGCGAACTTTAAAGCGAGCCAGCAAAGCATGAGTTGGTTCACGATGGCGCTTCTGACTCCTCACGGGATTCGCGCCCGGGTTAAGAGCCGCTTGCTCCGGCTCGTGCTTCGGCTGAGGTAGTTGCTTCTCGATCTGCATAGGAACGGGCTGCGCGTTTTGTCTTACGTCTAACGGTGTCGTTACCCGGCGCTGATTGAAAGCGAACCAGAGACCGAGGGCGATCGCCACCAGGGCTATCGCGGCGGCAATCGCCAAGAGCGGATAGAAGCTGCGGCGGCGTCTGATTTGAAGAGACGTCGGAATCCGCAGCGGCTGCGGCTGATAACGCAGAGCGCCGAGCGTTTCTTCAAGCTGCTGAATGTCTGGATCAATCTCGCCGGAACGATCCCAAAGGTAGTTGTTACCCATAATTCAACTCCACTCCCTCCCTTACGGTCGGGCTACTGCCCCAGATCAACCGCCCGCTACCGTAGGCGGTTCTGACATAACTCCCATCTTTTCGCGCAACATCTTCACGCCGCGATGCAGATTCACTCTGACAGATGCGGCGGTTAGTCCGGTGCGCGACGCGATTTCCGGCCCGGTCATTCCTTCGACGAATCGCAGCACCAGAGTTTCGCGATACGCTTCCGGCAGGCTGCGAATCAAGTCCAGGATTTCCATCGCGATGCGGTTGGGCGATTTGGCGACCGCGGTCTTCTCTGTTACTTCCACGGTCTCTCTTGAGCTGCGATAAAAATCCATGGCCCGGTTTCGCGTAATCATCGCCAGCCAACCACCGAACGCGCCCGCATTGCGGAGCGTGTGCAGCTTGCGGAGCGCGTGCAGAAAAATGTCCTGCACCAGGTCATCGACCTCAGCGCGGGGCACGCGCGCCAGCAAAATTCCGTGCACCATCGGGGCATACATTTCATACAACCGCGCAAAGCAATCCTGTTCGCCGTTAAGCACTGCCTCGATCAGCTTCGCCTCTACTGATTGTTCGGCGGGCGCGCTCAACGGTTGAGTCATAAGAAAGACGTCCGCGGTGGCTTCGGCTTCGAACATTGGTGCTTCCCTGAGAACCTTTGAACCGACGGATACTACGACGCGAAGGGCCATGTGCGAATTGCCAGCCTGAGTTTCGCCTTTGCGCTTGTCTGACATGGCTTAAGACGGGAACTGCGGAGAGAGTGTTAACCGTATCAGAAGCCCGACCGTAAGGGAGGGTCGTCAGGCCCTTCCCTACGGAGGCCTTCTGACACTAAGCCTGTGGTACGTTCGCGCGAGTTATTAGTTTCCAGCGCCAGATGACCACGGTCGACACCAGCAGTGCGATGGTGCAGGCCGCGCCGCCTTCGATTCCGTAAGCGCCGCCGGTCAACCAATCGGGTCCGCTGTTCATCGCGTGCAGTAGAGGCGCCGGCGCGATTCGATTGATGCCGCTCACCGGCAAGCCAAGCAGAGAAGCCTGCGCCCAATTCCAGGACCAATGCAGTCCGAGCGGAAGCCACAGCCGGCGGGTGCGCAGGTAAGCCGACGCCAGCCATACGCCCGCCAGCGCCGTGTTCAGAAATGTTAAGCCGGGCACGACGTGCGGATTGTTCAAATGCGCAGCGGCGAACGGCACCGACGTGAGGAAGACTCCCAGCCATGCCAGATTCGCGCGCGTCAAAGTTTGCAAAGGATAACCGCGAAAAAGCATCTCTTCAGCCGCCGCCGCAAACACGAACACGAGAGCCGAGATGGCCAGCGTCTTGCCGATTGCACCGGTGCTAACTTGATTAAGACTGAAGTGGACGCCGCGCGTGACCGTCGCGAGCAAAGCTGCGAGCAGGAGCGACGCTGCGCCGAGCGCCGATCCGATTCCCAAATCTTTCAGCCAACCCGGCCGGAGCGAGCAGCCAAGCGCGCGAAATGGTAATTGCTCGAACAACCGCCCGCAGCCCCAGCCCACCAACGCCGCGGAAATCAAAATGGATCCGTGACCCAGGATGAAAACCAAATCGCTGTTCGCCAGTTCCGCAACCGGACGGCGCAGCACCGGTCCCATCCCGCCGAGCAGAAGTATGAAGGTCAATGTGGAGCAAATGTAGAAAGCGACGACAAACAAGCACAGCCGCCAGCCGCTGCGCAAATGACGTTTGTCGTCGAAGAAAAGCTTTCGGGCGTCCATCGAGCGCAGCATTCTAGCATCCTCGGCTCCCTCGAAGTCGGGCCGTCGGGCAGTTTGGGTTCAGAGTTCAACCTTTAGGTTGCTGATTGCAAGGGCGCAAGCTAAAGCTTGAACTCTAAACCGACCCGCCGGCCAACTCGCTGGGACGGGAATAGCTAAGGAGTGTGTGCTAGACTTTGCGGACGCTTGGCCGCTTATCAAGCCGTTTTTCCGTGAGCAAACCAGCAGACAATTTCGACGAGTCGAGCGAAATCCGGCCCCGGCGGCGGAGCGTGCCCTGGCTGCTGGGCGGGTTGGTTCTGGTCCTGCTCGCAATCATCGTAGCGCAGCAACTCTTCAATGTGTGGGCCGTCGTGCCGCCCGAGACAGGTTCAGATACGCTGCTGCTGTACGCGTTGTCGTCGTTGAACTTCGCGGCCTTTGTCGTCTTCAGTTTCATTCTGCTGCGGAGCCTGCTGAGACTGCGGCGCGAGCGACGCGAGCGCCTGCTCGGCTCCAAAATCCAGACCCGGCTGCTCGCCTATTTCATTGCCCTCAGTTTGCTTCCGATCACGGCGATGGCAGCGTTCTCGTATCTGTTCATAAATCGCTCCGTCGAAAAATGGTTTGGCCGCTTGCCGGAAAGCATCGTGGAGAGAGTGCGCGAGCAACAGCGCGAAAGCCTGGCCACGCAGAACCGTAACTTCCGCGAGATGGCGAGTCTGCTCGCCACGATGATCAAAGATAAGCCGCAATCCGAATGGCAAGCGACGCTGAATCAATTGGCTTCGACCGGCGATTTGTCGGCGATTGAAATCGTTTCCGGCAATGGCGAAGTTTTAGCGCACAGCGAAACATCGATTCCGGAATCGCAACGCCCTGAGTTGAATTCGCTGTTGCAGCAAGGACGAGCAACCAGGGCCAGCGCCAATGACGCGCTGACTGACGGTAAAGGATTTGACCTGGCTTCAGTTCCGCTCAGTGGCGATTGGCGCTTAATCGTCGTGCCGCATCGTTTGGCTGACACCGATGTCAGCGACACCATCGCGCCATCACAAAGCGAATACCAGCACCTGGTTGCGCGGCAGCGAAAAGTGCGCTTGCTGGGACTGTCCACGCTGGGACTAATGACGCTTTTGTTGCTGTTTGCCTCGATGTGGGTTGCGATCCATCTGGCGCGTGGGCTGGCGGCGCCAATCAAATCGCTGGCCGAAGCTTCGAAAGAGGTGGCCCGCGGCAACCTCGCGCACCGGGTGGATACGGTCGGCGATGACGAGTTGGCTTTGCTGGCTGAATCGTTCAACCAAATGACCGCGGAGCTGGATCAAAACCGCCGCCACATCGAAGCGGGCGCGACCGCTTTGCAGGAAAAGAATCTGGCGCTCGAAGAACGGCGCAACTATATCGAGACCATCCTTGATTCGTTATCGACGGGAGTTATTTCGCTCGATCGAGCGGACTGTGTTACGACCATCAACGCCGCGGCTGCGTCGATCCTGAAGCTGAGCGAACCGCCGCCGGCGTGGGCCAGGCTTTCAAGTATCTTGAGCAACGACGATCGAATCGTGCTTGACCGCTTGGTGCGGCGCGCGCGCCGCACCGGACGCGCGGCAGAGCAGAGCCGTCTGACTCGCGGTGCGGCAGGCGCCGCCGCGATACCGGTAGCTTTGACCGCGACCGCATTGCGCGGAATCTCAAACGAGAGTCGCGGAGTGGTGCTGGTGATCGAGGACCTTTCGGAATTGCTGGCGGCGCAACGCGCCGCGGCTTGGAGTGAAGTAGCTAAGCGAATTGCGCACGAGATCAAGAATCCGCTGACGCCGATTCAGCTTTCGGCTGAACGGATCGCGCGCAACTTTCACGTGCGCTGGAGTGCGTCAGAACCGGGAGCGGATCGGGGTCCCCGCGCGGGCAGCCCGCGTGGGGTGGTGGATGCGACCGGGTCGAATACGCCTGCTGATAACGATCCCACCAATGGTAACGGCGCGCTTGAACTGACCGAAGAGAATCGCGAAGAACTCACCCGGGTGGTCGAGGAGTGCACGACTTCGATCACGCGTGAGGTGGCCGGCTTGAAAGCTCTGGTGGATGAATTCTCGCGCTTTGCTCGCTTGCCAAATCCGCGTCTGGAACTCGGCGATTTGAACGAGGTAATTCGCCAGTCGGCCTTGCTTTACCATGAGCGTCTGAATGGCGTTGAGTTGAAATTGGAATTGGCTGAGCAACTGCCGCCGGCGATGTTTGATACTGAACAAATCAAACGCGTGTTTGTGAACCTGACTGACAATGCGCTGGAAGCGCTACTTTCAGTTTCGGATCGACGCGTAGTAAGAATCGCGACCAGACACGACTCGACGCGCGAAGTATTGCTGGCTGAGATTGAGGACACTGGAGAAGGAATTCCCGGCGGAGATTTCAAGCGGCTCTTTCAACCTTACTTTTCGACGAAGGGAAGAGGCACAGGCCTCGGCCTCGCGATCGTCGAACGAATAATCACCGAACATCGCGGACGCATTTACGCGGAAGCTAATAGCCCACGCGGAGCGAGGTTCGTGATTGAGTTGCCGACTCTTAGTAGTTAGTAGTCAGTTTTTCTCCCTTCTCCCTTTGGGAAAAGGGTCGGGGATGAGGGGCGTAAGCCAGGCAGTACTCAGGCCCTCACCCCAACCCTCTCCCAGAGGGAGAGGGAGATAATTTTCAAGAATGTCTGATTCCATCCTAATCGTTGACGACGAGCGCGGCATCCGCGAAACGCTGAGCGCCGTGTTGCGCGACGAAGGTTTCTCCCCCGATGCCGTGGCCAGCGGTGAGGAGTGTCTGAAGGCGATCGCCTGCCGCGTGTACGGCTGCGTTTTGCTCGACGTCTGGTTGCCGGGGATTGACGGCCTCGAAACTTTGCGACAGATACGCGATTCAAATTGCGATGCCGCGGTCGTGATTATCTCCGGACACGGCAACATCGAAACGGCCGTCCGCGCGACCAAGCTCGGCGCGTTTGATTTCATCGAAAAACCTCTGTCGATCGAAAAGACAGTCTTGACGGTGCGAAATGCCTTGCGCCAGAGACAACTCGAGCGGGTCAACGAAGAGCTGGGCGCTGAGCTGAAGCAGGAATATGTCATGGTCGGCGAGTCAGTGGCCATGCGCGCGCTGCGCAAGCAGATTGACGTGGTCGCGCCGACCGACGGGCGAGTCTTGATCTCGGGCGAGTCGGGAACCGGCAAAGAGTTAGTCGCGCGCGCGCTGCACGCACAGTCGCGGCGCGCCGGAGCGCCTTTTGTCGAAGTAAACTCGGCCGCCATTCCCCAGGAACTGATCGAATCAGAATTGTTCGGGCACGTGAAAGGCGCGTTCACGGGCGCCACCGCGGCGAAGAAGGGAAAGTTTGAGTTGGCCGACGGCGCGACGCTGTTCCTCGATGAAGTTTCAGACATGAGCGCCGGCGCGCAGGCAAAGGTGCTGCGCGTTTTGGAAGAGCAGAGATTCGAGGCGGTCGGCAGCAACTCGCCGGTCACAGTTGACGTGCGGGTAATCGCGGCCACGAACAAGCGCCTGGAGGAGGAAATCGAGAAGGGAAGTTTTCGCAGCGACCTCTTTTTTCGCTTGAACGTGATTCCGTTCGAGATTCCGCCGCTGCGTGAACGGGCCGAAGATATTCCGTTGCTGATCGACCATTTCAACCAGCGCTTTGCCCGTGCTTACGGCAAGAAACCGAAACGCTTCGATCCCAAAGCGATCGAGGCCATGCAGGGCTATTCGTGGCCCGGCAACGTGCGCGAATTGCGAAACACAATCGAGCGCATCGTGATCATGCACCAGAATCATCGCGTTTCTCCAAAGGACCTGCCGGCCTTTGGCGACGAAGCTCCTCCGGCCTCGTCTTACCGGTTTCCATCTTTCAAAGAAGCCAGCGATGCCTATCATCGCGAATTCATTCAGCGCAAATTGGACGAAGCCGACGGCAATGTCGCGCGCGCGGCCGAGTTGATGGGCGTCGATCGCAGTCACCTCTATCGCCGCATGCGCGCCCTGGGGATTAGCGGGAAGGGGGAACGCGCAGGGGCTTAATAATCGACCGCTAAGAT
>DATGVD010000587.1:0-2278 GCA_035300785.1 Pyrinomonadaceae bacterium
CAATCGTTATTCTCATTTCCGATCTCTCAAAGCCGCTTACTTTGCCTGTGACGACGTTTCGCGTCCCACTCAGTCAGCGGCCCGGCGATTTCAGAAACTTCCTCAACCAAAGAATTCAGGAAAACCGAAACGTCGGTGCAACTCGAAAGATTAGCGCTTTGCCCGGCCCATAACGGCAGAAGATCGGCTCGGCCAGCCGCCTCCGCCGCAATCGAAAGGTTTCTGACGAGTACTCGTTGCAGCGGATAAGGGAGAATCTCCGCTTCCTTTTGGTTCAACTCACTCATCAAGCGATTGTTAATTCCGCGGGCTAGCCTTCCAGTGAAAGCCTTCGTCAGTCCGGTGTATTCAGCCTTGCGCTGCATCAGAGCTTCGCGATGAATCCTGCTCGCGCCCGATTCTTCACAGGTGAGAAATGCTGTTCCCATCTGAACCGCTTCGGCGCCGAGTGCGAAGGCTGCGATCACGCCGCGTGCATCTGCGATACCTCCCGCAGCTATCACGGGCACGTCAACAACGTCGACAATCCGCGGAATAAGCGATAACGTGCCCGTCACTGAATCCTCTGCGGCACGGAGGAAAGAACCACGATGTCCACCTGCTTCGAAGCCGGACGCCACGATGGCATCAACGCCAGCCTCCTGAAGCGCGACCGCCTCATCCAGCGTGGTCGCGGTTCCAATCGTCACGAGGCCTTTCGCTCTACACTCGTCAAGGATTTCTTTTGGGGGTATTCCGAAGATAAAGCTGAAGACTGTTACGTTCTCATCTAAAAGGACGCGAACCTGATCTTCGAATTTGATCGGCGAGTATGGTTTGTAATCCGGACGAGGTGCGTTCAATTGCTCGAAGTAGATCGCGAGCGGTGTAAGGCTTCGGTTGAAAGCGGCTTCGTCTGAAGTTCGGGCTTCGTCATCTTCCATCGACACCCACAAGTTCACCGCGAAGGGCTTCGATGTCAGTGAACGAACTTGAGAAATAACGTTCTTAATTTCTTCCGGCGACAGATTGAGCGCACCGAACGATCCCAGGCCGCCAAAGTTGGATACTGCCGCCGTCAATTTCTGCGACGACAATCCTCCAAGCGGACCTTGTACGATCGGGTAATTAATCCCGAGTTTCTCAGTCACTCGATTTCGATTCCAGGCATTCACCTCGCCACCTCAAAAATGACCTCAATCTGGTTCTCCCAAGCGGCAGCCTGCGACTTCTTCATCCGATGCTTTAGCGCCCGAGTTGGCCGACGTGATATCCCAAACGCTGTTCCACATCACCCGGTTGGTGAAATCCCTGGTCCAGTAACTTCTTGATCCGTTCTTGCGCGGCTGGCCGCATAATCGAGGCGATACACACATCCCACTCCGGTGCGATTTCGAAGTCAGGAGGCAAGCTGGCCACGTCGGCGAAGCGCTTGGTCTCGCTGATCGCTCGTTTGTCGAACGATGCGATGCGGGTTGCTAACGCATCGACAAATGCATCCAGGTCAGCATCCGGAAATGACCGGTTGACGTATCCGTATAATTCGGCCAGATCACCCGGAATATCGTCCGCGCCCAGGAGCACTTCCAGGGCGCGTCCTCTTCCCATCAGACGTGGTAGTCGTGCCATTGGGCCACCGCCAGGCACGACACCAGCCCCGACTTCAAAATGCGACAAGATAGCTTTTTCGCGGCTGGCGAAGCGCATGTCGCACGCCAGGGCAAGTTCACTGCCGACACCGGTAGCACGCCCCCGAATTGAAGCGATCGACACAACCGGTGCACGACTCAGGCGCACCAGCATGTCGGGTAGAGGTTGCAAGCCCGTCGGCCCCGGCGGTAGTCGGGTTGTATCCTCAACTGGTGCAAGGAAGTCGTAATGAGTCATAAAGAATCCTTCAACCGCGCTGTCAAAGACGACCACCTTGACGTGCTCGTCAGTTTCAATCGCTGTGATGACTTCGTTGAGTTGCGGAATCGTTGTCGGACCGAAGATGTTGAGCGGCGGATGATCAAGCGTTACTCGCCAATACTGGGGTGAGCGCCGCGTAAGATGTATTTGCTTTGTACTTGTTGCTATGTCCCTTGCGCTTTTCATATTTTTGTCTCCAATGAATCTTCCGTTTGCGTTCCCAAATCGACGGCAGCCTATTTCTCCGCAGCCATTGCTGCCTGTTCGATCAAATGAGCCACCTCTGATCAGAAATCCGCGTCCAGCACGATACGGTAACGCGCCTTGCCTGATTCAAGTCGGGCAAAGGCCTCGTTGATATTGCTCATCGGGAAGTGCTCGGTCTGCG
>DATGVD010000588.1:0-2566 GCA_035300785.1 Pyrinomonadaceae bacterium
CGCGGCAGAAAGATGAGGACTGCCAGCTCGACTTTAGATGGCGCGGGTTCTGATTCTGTCTGAGAAACAGGAGCCAGGCTCGCGAAGCCTACGAACCACCCATTCGTGCGAAAGCCTTTCGCGGGCAGGGAAGTTCCCGTCTTGCCGATGATGGAAAGCGGCAAGGAGTCCAAACGAGCGTTCTTCGCCGTGCCGTAACGAACGGCGCCCAGCATCCCTTCCGTGATAATCGCACGGTGTTGCGGAGCAATGTCGATCCGCTCGCGCTCGACGGGATCAAAATCGTTCGCGCTGGCAACGCGCGGCGCGAGCAAGCGTCCGCCGTTAACCAAAGCGGCGTAAGCGGTGAGTAACTGAATCGGCGTCACGGTGAAGTGATCGCTTTCACCGATCGCTTCCCGTGCGTTGCAGTCGGCCTGCGCTTTCTCGCCCTGACGGACCTTCGCATTGTTCCCCGCTTCGCATGGCAAAAGCTTTCCGCGTTCGTCGCTTAACCCGGTCGGCTGTCCAAAGCCGAACCCGCGCAGCTCTTCAATCAATTTGTCGCGGCCCAGACGCTCACCGAGCGTGCCGAAATAGTAGTTGCACGAATAAGCGATCGCCTGGGACGGATTGAACGGCGGAAGTTTATTGTCGTGCACGCACGCGACCGAAAAGCTCAGCCCGTTGAATCGTCCGGGGCATACCGTGCGCGAATTTGTGTCAATCAACCCGGAACGCAAAGCCGCCAACGCGGTGAAAGGCTTCATCGTTGAGCCGGGCATGACCGCTTCCGCAAAAGCGATTTTGGGATTTACCACCGCGCGCACACGCCCGGTTTGCGGATCCATCACAATGATCGCGCCTTCGCGCTGGCCTAAGGCTTCGGTCGCCGCCTGCTGGAGCGCGGTGTCTATTTCATTCTCGGAGGCGATGCGTGGAGCCAAGCGGCGAGGCGCGGAACCTGAGAGTGAGGTGATGATGCTCGCGGACAAGAGCACGAACGCCTGGGTGCGTCGTGAATTGAAGAGCGGTCGGACAGATACAACGAGAAGCCTCACCGCAGAGGCGCAGAGGTCGCAGAGGGCGCGCAGAGAATTACCCAGGCGATTCAACCGGTTGGTTCCTCCGACAATTTCAAAGGCGTACTTTCGGGTTTTGGGGCCACCGCCGCGATTTCGCGAGGCAATTTGGCCAGCGCGTCAACAGTCACAATCCAGCCGAACAAAGTGAAAGCAAACACGAGCACCAGCCGAAGAATGAAAACGGCGAACTCGGTCTTGTTGCCTTTGATCGTGAGGGGAACGAAAAGCAGCGCGTAAGGAATCAGGACAAAGACAACTAAGCCGAGCGCGTAGGTCAGGACTGAATTCGACGAGAAGGCGCGAGCGCATCCGCGTCCGATTCTCTTGAGAATCCCTTTCGCGCCGCCGGCGAACAGCGTCTTTAAATCGTTACGGGTAACTTCAATCCATTTATGAATCGTAGCCAGCGGTAGCGCGATCCCAAACAGCAGACATCGCAGCGTGGCAAACAAAAGCGTCGGCCAATGGAGCGGTTGGGCTTTCGGCGGCGCGGGCGGAAATACGATGGCCGGCTTCGGCGCGGGATAGTGGACTTGCCATTTGTTCAGCAGATACCAGACCACATAAGCGACGATGAGAATCGGAATCGTCCCGACAAGAATCTTGAGAGCATCAATTAGAATCGCGCGCCAGCGAAACCCTTGATCGCGAGCCTGATCCAGAATCGCCGCTTGCAGAATGAAGAACTCGGCGGGGATCACCACGAGGCCGACCAGAGTGATGATGACCTGCCAAACGGTCGCCTCACGCGTCGCGATGTAGCCGTACAGCGTCGCGAGCAGCACCGCGTAGAGGGCGGCGAAAATAGCCAGCGCGCTGACGTTTGTCAGGAGCGCTTTTGTCGCATCGATCCAAGTCTTCAAAGTTGTGGCGATCATGGTTCCTCTTCTTAGTGCCGTAGGCACGAAATGTTTATAGCCCAAGTCGGAAAATTGATTTTTCAAGCCCATTTATGGGCGACAGAACGAGATTTCGCTCCTCCGGAGCTTCGGTCCTCTAATTAGTCTGCGGCTATAAACATCGCGCCGCTCCGCGGCTTAGAACTTGCGCCTTCCCTGACGGTCGGGCTACTGCCCCGTAACCACTCGCTACCGCGAGCCGTTCTGTAACTACTTCTTGTCCAGGATCCGCAACCGATCGTTGCTCGTATTTGCCTGCACGGTCGGCTGGTACATCAGCTCGGCGCGCGCGGGCGCGACCCGAAATTCGCCCGGCACCTCGACGCGCATCGCGTACTGGAAGGTCGCTTTGCCGTCAAAGTAATTCTTGAAAATCACCGTCCGGTTGTCGCGGAATTCGCGGTTGCTGTACCAGTCGGTCCACTGCCCGGTTGAGTAGTTCAGATAGATGCCGCTTACCTGAGCCACCTGTTCGGCGCCTGCCGGAATCGGATCTTCGATCATCAGGTACTGCGCGCGATTGCCTTCGAGGTGCAGCCGCACGACGATCAAATCGCCGGAGCGCAGGTCGCCCGTCAACGGTTCGATCTTCCAGCTTGATTT
>DATGVD010000589.1:0-4578 GCA_035300785.1 Pyrinomonadaceae bacterium
CTGCTTGCGCCAGGCGCTGTCGTCGAAGTCTGGCTTCTCGGCGCCGGGAGCATCGCCTTTAAGAAAGCGCCAATCGCTGTCGAAGGAAGAAGTAACTCGAGCATATGCCACAGGTTGAGGAAATGCAGCGGGGACAATCGAAAACACGGCCATAATCACCGAAAGGAGGAGCCGGTAGGGCGCGCATGATTTGCTGATCGTGCTAGTCATCGTTACTCGAAATCGCGTCGACTCATTTGGTTGCTGGACTAATGAAGCCGTGTACGCGCAGCCACTCGGCGCAACGCTGCGGCCAGGTCGAGAGAATCGGGTCTTTGCCGCCCAGTCCAAAACCATGAGGGCCGCGTTCGTAAACATTCAATTCGAACGGCACGCCTGCTTTTTTGAGCGCCTCCGCAAACCGCAAGCTATTCTCAACCGGCACTGCCGGATCATTGGCCGTGTGAACCAAAAAGGCGGGCGGAGTTTCTTTTGTCACTTGTTCTTCGTTCGATAGCAACGCTACCAAGTCCGCCGGCGGAGTTTCTCCCAGCAACATTCTTTTCGACCCCGCGTGCGCAAACTCTCTCATCGTGATTACCGGATAGATCAGAATCATCAAGTCGGGTCTGGAACTGACGCGTTCGATGGGATCGGAAGCGTCGTGCTCGCCTGACTCAGAGTGTGTGCCGATTGTCGACGCGACGTGGCCGCCGGCGGAGAATCCAAGAATGCCGATACGTTTCGGATCGACGTTCCATTCAGTCGCTCGCGCCCGCACAGTCCGGATCGCGCGCGCCGCATCCTGTAGCGGCGCCGGATGATGGTACCGAGGTCCGAGCCGATACTTGAGCACGAACGCGGTAATACCCAACGCGTTAAGCCACTCCGCGACCGGCCGCCCCTCGTGATCGGCCAGATGACTGTAGCCTCCACCAGGACAAACGATGATCGCGGCGCCGGTCGCCTTTTCCTTCGGCGAGAAGTAAGGCGTCAAAGTCGGAATGTCGCTCAATTCTTTCCCGACTGCGCCCGGCGCGCCATTAGCCCAAAGTATGATTGGCTCTCCGGTAGTACTCGTTTCCCCCGCTGCGCTCAGCCAGGATATCAAGATCGACGATAGAGCGATTGCTAAGATCAAAATGCGCATCCGTTACTCCCTCGAAGCTCTGCGAGAAAAAGGTTAACCGCAAAGTCGCTCAGCCTCACGCAGAGGTCACTGAGCGATCGCTGAGCTCGGCGCTCATCTGCACATTCATCTGACAGTGAATCAAGATCAGCTCATTGAATCAAGTGCTTTTGGACGATCAAAAGTAGTGATAAGAAAACGCATTAGAAGCTATTATCGCTTGCCGTCGGTCGGGCCAGGCCAATCATCGGTGCGAAAAGGCGTCGCGGGCAATCCCGTTTCGTTCGTCAGATTGGGATGCTTCGGATCGTTATTGAAGGCGTAACGAACAGCCAGAGGCTGCGGCACTGAGTCCGACCAAACCCCGATTCGATCCTTGCCGACGATCTTCGCATTCGCCCAATGCCATTTGTGATCCACACCGGCGATTGCAAACTCGTCGAGCTTGTCGCCGTCGCGGATTCGCAAGCCTTGTCCCACGTCAGTGAATGTAAGAATGATTTTCTGACCGCTAACCTTTGCTTCGCTAAACATTGGCCCAGACTTCGTTAGCTTGCTCCCGTATACGTCGACCAACGCCCAGAGGGCCATGCGCCTTCCGACATCGAGTTTATTCTTCGGATGGATGTCGTGCGCTTCGCCGATATCGATGGTCACGATCAAACCGGTGTTCGGCGCATTGAGAGCGGTGCGCCGCTGCGCCTCGCGCAAGTGACTCCACGCCTCGTCCGCCGGCTCCGGTTTTGGATCTCGGTAGTTGGGCAACTGAACAATACCGAATGGGAAGTTGCCTTCGCCCCAACGTTCGCGCCAGGCTCTGATCATCGTTGGCAGGAGGACGCCGTATTGTTGCGCCCCGCTTCATTCGATTCACCCTGATACCAGATCGCGCCCCGAATAAAGAAAGGAATTAGCGGCGCAATCATCCCGTCATAAATTGACGACGCGATTCGATACTCACGCAGCGCGTCAGGCACTGCCGGAGAGGGCTGCGGTCGAGCGCCCGCAGCTCGCGCTTTGTCTGCCTCCGCGCGCCATTTCTTCAGCGCCTCGTCGTACTCAGCACGCACTCTTGGTCGTTCCTCATCCCAGATCTTTGTGCGCTCAACCGTCGGACGAAGATCATCAGAGGCCAGCAGGTAATCAACCGGCGTCCAGGCTTCGGCCTGCGAGCCACCGTACGAGGAGTTGATCAGCCCGATAGGAACCTGTAACTCTTTTTCCAACTCGACCCCGAAGTAATAACCGGCCGCGGAAAATTCTTTCACGCTCTGCGGCGAACAAGCCTGCCAGTTTGCCAAAGGCGGAGGTCGGTGCTTGAACGCGACCTGGCGGTCGACATTGAAGAGCCGAATCAACGGATGATTGGCAGCAGCAATCGCAGCTTCACCATTCGCGGTCTCACTCAAAAGGCGTTGCATGTTCGATTGCCCTGCCACGAGCCACACCTCGCCCACCAGAATGTCCTTCAACTCGATCGTGTTCTTTCCCGCGATGAACATTGTCGACGGCGTTGCGTTGGCACCCATCGGATCGAGTCGGACGAGCCACTTGCCATCCGCGGCGGCGGTTACTTTCTTCGACTGACTGTCGAAACGAACGGTAACCACTTCGCCGGGATCGGCTTTGCCCCAGATCGGCACACGCTGACGCTGTTGGAGCACCATTCCGCCGCTGATCACATCCGGCAAAGAAATGTTTGCCCGCGCTGCCACCGGCAATATCAGCGCGGCGATGATGGCGAAAAGGATCCTGCTGTGTGTCTTCATGATCGTTTCTGTCTCTCAGCCTTAACCGCCTTTCCTTTCTCCGACAGGTAGCGATTCAGTGGCTTGCTTCTAAGGATTTTTAATCCCTCGACTACCAGAGAGGCGTTTAATTCGGCGCCAGCCGGACTTGTATGCGTATGATCCGTCGCGAACAGCTCTTTCACTTTCTCCTCTCCCAACTCTTCATACTTGTTGGCGATCAAGGTTGTGAGATCGATGAACGTTACGTTCTGAGACTTTGCGATTTCGGCGGCCCATAGCCCGAATTTTCCGGACCCGCGTTCGACCCTGCCGTCTTTCCAAATGTTTCGCACGGTCAGCGACATGACAATCGGCATCGCGCCCTTGGCTTTGGTATCAGCTATCATCTTCCGCATGTACCAACCGTAGGTATGGACGACCTCGTGCTTTTTGGTTAACACGTTGTCTATCTCCTGAGTCTCTTCACCGGTGCCGGGAAGCGAGCCGCGGGCGCGCGACGCATCGTTGGTTGCACCCGCGTCGTTATGGCCAAATTGAATCAAGACAAAGTCGCCCCTCTTCATCTCGCTCAAAACCTTGTCCCAAAGGCCTTCGGTGATAAAAGTTCGGCTGCTGCGTCCTCCGCGCGCTCGATTGAGAACATTGATCTTCTTTGCGTCAAAGTAGCTGATGAAAGGATCACCCCAGCCTTGCGCGCCATTAGCATTGTTGTTGGCGGTAGAGTCACCGACGACAAAAAGTATCATCAGGTCCGAATTGATCGGTCGTTGTTCACCCAGGCGCGTCTCTCTATCACGCGCGTTCAGAGTCTGAACCAGCCCAAGAGAAATACTCAGCGTTAGATAAATCAATGCCGCCGCATACACAATCGGTTTCGTCTTACGGCTCGTACAGTTCATTGTCTTTCAACGGACACTCCAATTTGCCGATTAACGATTAGCGTGGCCGATGAGCATTAGAACCCATCGCGCACGAATGTTGTCAAGCTTTCCCGAAAGGGCTTATATTGCTTCCGCAAACTTTGCTTTGAGGAGGACATAGATTTCGGTGAAAAGATTGACCACAACATCTCTAGTCCTCTCCCTGCTGTTATTAACCGCTGCACCGCTTCGATCACAGACGCGGCCGCGCCGGGTCGGGCGTAATCTCGAGATCCCCATCGAGCGGCCTGTGGAGCGCCCAGGGAATAGAAGCTGGACGCGCGTTTTGCTCGGTACTGCCATCTCGATGGGGACCGTGGTGGAATAAGTTGCACCCCTTCAAGAGATATCTTTAGAGGACGGCGTCGTCTCTGATGATGCGCCCATGAGATTCGCCGTAAACGTGAATTCAGTCTGAAACTATTAGTCGCGCACGCAGCGAAAGCCGAGATTGTTCAGGCCGCTGTCAGGCGTGGCATGACTGCGCGCGGCGACCCGATAGTTGCTGCAGAAGTTTTCTGCGCACATCCACGATCCGCCTCTAATCAGTCGCTCCTTGCCATCGTCTGGGCCTTTCGGATCATCGCGAGCAGACTTCAGGTAATAATCATCCGCATACCAATCGGCGCACCATTCCCAAACGTTGCCGGCCGTGTCATAGAGACCGTAGTCGTTCGGCGGAAAACTCTCCACTGGAGCGCGACTGATAAAGCCGTCTTCACCGGTGTTTCGATCGGGAAAGTCACCTTGCCACCAGTTGGCCACAGGTTTGCCACCCGGACGCAGCTCATCGCCCCAC
>DATGVD010000590.1:0-13544 GCA_035300785.1 Pyrinomonadaceae bacterium
TTAAGGCAGTCCTCGCATTTCGTTCCCCCCTCAGCCCCAGATCCATTAGACCCGCGAAATTGACCTCGTTGCTGCCATTGGAACGTGATAGCTTTTGATAACGCGCGAGGGCTGCTCGTTCGGAGGCAAATGCTTCCCAGCATTCCCTGCTGCCGACCGCACATTCCACCGGGGCTCCCGATCCAATTGTCATGTGACCGAACTCACCTGCGGTTCCTCCTTCTCCGCGATAGACTTGCCCATTAATGACGATACCCGTACCGACTCCTTCTTCCACCAGAACCAGAACAAAATCGCGAACTTCGCGGATCTCCGGTCGACCAAACCACAACTCCGCAAGCGCCGCGGCATTGGCATCGTTGTCAATGCTGACGGGAAGCGAAGTGGCACGGGTCAGCGCTTCGGCTATGGGTTCGTTGCGCCAGCCAAAATGCGGTACATACAGGTTTCCTGTTTCCGGATCCACTACTCCGGGCAAGCTGATGCCGATTCCTTCAATCGTGCCGCTGTTTTTTCCAATCAATCGTTGCGCGCGATGAACAATCGCCGCAAGTGTTTTCTTCACATCATTATCAGTGGGGAACTCTTCCTGCTCCAGTACTCTACCGGCAAGGTCGCTGCAGGCCATCACCGTCTTAACTGTTCCGAGATCCACGCCGATTGCAACCGCGTCGGCAGTTCGCAACGAGAGCAGACTGGGAGGACGCCCGCCGGTGGATTCGCCGCCCACTTCCTCTACCAGGCCATCCACGCGAAGCTCGTCGACGATGAGCGAAATAGTCGAGCGTTGCAATGCAGTTTCGCGCGCGATGTCAGCGCGAGAGATGGGTCCCAACTCGCGAACGTAATTCAACACGATCTGGCGGTTTATGTCCCGTATGGTGTTCGAGCGCGCAGCATTAGCTTTCTTTAGATCTATTCTTCGCACCAGACTCCCTCCGGATGCTAGGTCGATCTTATTGAGTGGATGTTAGACAAGACTTTTGTCGACAAGTGCTATTAAGTAGTATAAGTGCCTCCCGCAGTCAACTCTTTTCGCCCTCATGAGAATAAAACCTTTTTATCGACACCTTAATCGCGGTAAATGGATCAGCGGAAAAACTCATTTCATGAGCTTTGCTTGAATTGTGTTTCAACCCAGGTACGAACATGGGCTTTTCGAGTGTGCTCAGGTCCCGCTCGGCCAGTTAAAATCAGGCCTCGCCAATAGAAATTAATTTGTGCCGAGTTTGGCAGAGGTCTATACTGTCACCCAGTCAAAGCAAATTCTGGAGGCGCTGATGGAACTGCAAGGAGTCAAAGCGAACGTTCGGCCCTGCGCCATGTTCATAGTTGCAATTGTCTGCTCGTTCGCCTTATACACCCCAGTCGCAGGTCAGAGTGGTGGCGACCCGGCGAAGGCTCAGATGGAAGAGATGACTCGGCGTGAGTTGCAACTGAACAACCTTGGCGGAGACAAGGGACACTCGAATGATCCCAAACGCACTCAAGCCATGATGGACCAGGTGAGCGAAGACTTTCAGCGAATCCTAACCCGTCACAACGAGATAGTTCGCGCCCTTGCCTCGAACCAACCCCTAAGTTACCAGTTTATTTCCGATGCGACTGTTGAGATTAGAAAGCGGTCGGCTCGATTGCAATCTTCTTTAAAGTTACAGAAGCCTGAGTCCACCACCGAAAATCGAGGAGCGGAAACGGAGCTCAAGGTCGTGGCGATGAAAGATGAACTGATCATGCTCTGCAAACAGATCGAGAGCTTTGTAAGAAACCCAATTATCGAAAAACCGGGCACAGTCGATTCTCAGCAATTAGGAAAGGCTCGCAAGGATCTTCAGAGTATCGTGGAACTGAGCGATGCGATAAAGAAGCAGGCGGACAAACAGAAACCTTAGTCAGACGAACTCTTTGTCTTTGTGGCCCACCCGGGCTTGCCTCTTGCGCGGCAACGTTTACGTTCTTGTTGCTGGGACCACACGCGCTGCCGCCACGTCCCTGCCTTATCTCCCTCCGCACCACAAACTGCGTTAGCGCGATCTCACATACCAATATTCTTGAGATGGTAGCGGTTGATATCGTAATCGCGATCGACATTGACGAGACTAATTTTGCCCAGCGCTATCGAGATGTCCACCAGAGAGAGCTCACACGCTGGTGCAATTCCCCGAGCTGAGACCATCGTTCCGAACTTATTTTCAGCCACGGCTTCGGCGGCACGGGCTCCGAACATCAACCCCATGATGCGATCGATTGCGCTCGGTGGGCCGCCGCGTTGCGGATGACCCAATATTGCCGCGCGGGATTCGTATGGAGTTTCGCTGGCAATTCTTTGCGCCAACACATCTCCGATGCCCCCCAACCGCACGTGCCCAAAGGTGTCATGACGGTCATCAATAGTAATCATCTCACCGTCCTCGGCGCGGGCTCCCTCTGCGACGACGATCACCGCGTAGCGTGGGCGTTGTGACGGCCCTCTGCTAAGTCCCGGCTTGCCAAGTCGTTCTTTCAGCAGATAAAAAATCCGTTCGTATCGAAAGGGATGTTCCGGGATGAGGATAATGTGCGCCTGGCCGGCAACGCCTGACCACAACGCCAGGTGCCCCGCGTGACGTCCCATCACTTCCACAATCTGCACCCAGCCATGCGAGCCGGCAGGCGTGCGAGATCGCTCGATCACTTCGGATATGTTGCGGAGGGCGGTGTCAAACCCCAGGGTATAGTCGGTGCCGGCGATGTCCTTGTCGATTGTCTTCGGAATTCCAACTGTACGCACGCCGGATTGAGCGAGTCTCGCGGCCACACCGAGGGTGTCCTCTCCTCCGCAGACCACGACTGCCTCAAGTCCGAGCTTTTCAATGTTTGCGATCACTTCCCCGGAGCGATCTTGAAAGGCGCCCTCGTCCATTAACTGCCGGAACGGATTGGTCCGCGAAGAACCGAGATTCGTTCCGCCATCACGGTCCCACCGCCGGACGGTTTCGCGGTTTAAGGGCAAAACATCCGGCAGAGGATTCAACAAGCTTCTCCAGCCATCGAATAAGCCGAAGACCTCCAGGCCAAGTTCCGACCCACGATAAACCAAGCCCTTGACCGCCGGATTCAATCCGGGCGCATCCCCACCACCTGTCAGTACGCCAACACGCATCGTCGTCGACCTCAGATTAACTGCTTATGAACCAGGGTAAATCGATTGGCCTCACATATTCTCATTGCCGGACCTTACTGTCTATCAGTGATTGCAGCCGGTTAGAGAATCTGTTTAGAGTTCGAGCTTGGGCGTACTCGAAAAAACACATCCTGAGGATTGAACTCTGAAACCGAAACTAGATTGCGCGGGCAATCGATCCAGGCAAGGGGAATGGTTTTGATCCAGGTCATAGCGAGATGTTTCCTCGATCCGAAGGTGCTGTTTATCCGGGGCGGCTCTTTTAGATGGATTGGAGATTCGGATTGAAGGCCAGATGCGCGGCGCCGAGCAAACCCGCATCGTCACCACATTCACCGGGCACAACCTTTACTTCCCTGGCGGGCACGGGAAAAGCCCGTTCGGCGATTTCACGGTGCATGTGCTTTTCAAACAGTTCCCACGCACTCGCGACTCCGCCGCCAATCACAATCATTTCGGGATTCAGAATATTGATTAGATTTGCCAGACCAACACCGAGATAGACACCCATCCGCCGAAAGACTTCCAGTGCAAGTTCATCACCCTTCATCCCCGCCCCGTAAATTTCTTCCGCAGTCAAATTTTCGCTGGGGCGAAGCAGAGAGTCCGGGTAGCGCGGTCTTGCTTCGCGGGCCATGCGAACAATTGCCGTCGCCGAGGCGTAGACCTCCAGACATCCACGGCTACCGCACAGACATGCCACTCCTCCGAATGGATCGACACACATGTGCCCGATCTCTGCGGCTGAGTCGTTAACCCCACGCCACAGTTTGCCGTCCAGAATTATGCCGCCGCCAACGCCTGTTCCCAGCGTCACACATACGATTGTTCGCCGCCCACGCGCTGCACCCTGCCACATCTCGCCCGCCGCGGCGGCATTCGCGTCGTTTTCGATGATCGCGGGCAGATTCAGTTCCCTTTTCAAAACAGCCGTCAGGCAAAACCCATCCAGACTTGCGACGTTTGGCGCTTTCATCACGACGCCGCGTAAGACGTTCACGGTGCCGGGTACGACAACCGACACTGCGCGAATGCAGTCTCCGGCGGCTTTACTTTGCGCTTGGCATTGGGCGACAGCGCTCACCAGCGCGCGCAGAATCTCATCCGGCTTTTCAGCTTGCGGCGTATTCTGCTTGAGGCGAAAATGGATCTTTCCGTTTCCATCGACAGTCGCAGCACGCAGGTTTGTCCCGCCAAGATCAGCAGCAAATACTACTTCGGTAGCCGTTCGCCCAGCTCGTGAATCCGGGCCTGAATCAATCATTGTTTTTGCGGCCTTCTGAGATCAGCGTCGAGCCTTAGTTTGAAGGTTTTTGATTCTTGAACCTCCGCACATAATCGACCAGGTTTCGAATCTGAGCGCGTGTCAATTTCCTGCCAAATGCCGGCATCCCCCCTTTGCCGTGGCTCACGATTGAAACCAGGCTGCCAGCGCTCGTGATGTTGGAATGTTTTCGCCACCACTCAGGATCGGTGAAATCAGGTGTGTTATACGTGTGTCCAAGCGGCGTGTCACCGGCGCCATCCGCGCCATGACAACGCGCACAATTCTTCCTGAAAAGATCGCCAGCCTGGGTGCCACGCGATCTTGCTGCGGGCCGTCCTTGCGGCGGCGTAGCTCTGGTAGCCGTTAAGTCAACAAGAAAAAGTGCAAGTGCAATTAGAACCAGACTGATGAAGACCAGCCGCGTCACGCTTTGATTCATTCCGGGCGCTCATTGCTCCTTTACTATTCTCCGGGCATCCGGCTCAATTCGTGAACGTGCCAGTAGACGCTTTCATTGCTCATCTCTGGGTGCCTGCGCAGAAACTGATTGGCTAGAGACAACGCACCGGGATCGTCCTTCAGGTCCGCGAAGATTTTCGCCTCGCGCTTCGCGTCTTCAATTCGTCCCAGCTTGCGATAGACCAGCATCAGATTGTAATGCGCCCCGAGATCCTCCGGATCGATCGCCAGAATCCTGCCAAAGCATTCAAGCGCACCCTGGTAATCCCGCTTGATCTTACAGAGTTCACCAAGCTGCTGGAGCGATATGCGGTCGCGGGGAAAAGCCGTCAGCACCTGCCTGATATTGCTTTCGGCCTGGTCCAGCAGACCTCGCTTCATAAAAATTCGTGCCTGCTGAAAGAGCGCGCGCATATTTGTCGGGTTGGCCTTCACCACCGCATCGAGTATGTTTGCCGCCTCGTCATATTGTTCAAGCTCGATGTGCGCCATCGCGCGATTAACCTGTGCCATTGGGCGATATTTTTCGTCGAGCTCCGCCGCCCGCGTAAAGGCATCAATGGCCAGCGGGTACTGTCTCTGGTCAAACAGCGCGATCCCATAGTTATTCCACCGCCGCCAATCAGGCACGGCGGTTTTGTCGTTGGGCTTCGGCGGAACTGCCTGGTTATCGCCAATTCGCAATACGTATTCAGTGGACGCCATAGTCACAATCGGATAATCGACGGACTTGCCCAGCACATAATCACTGAACACCCGCGTGAACCGGCGATAGCGCACGCGCGCAGTTAGGCGCAGGGCGCCGGTGGCGTTATTGGGGACTTGAAACTGGTAGCGCGCAACGTCAGAGCGCCCGGAATTGATCTGGTTGTTCTGGGCAAAGACGCGCGTGCGCCAGATATGATGTTTGTCGTTATAAGTGCCGTCAGCTTTGACCAGGTAGGTTTTGTAATTGTGTGCGGCCTCATCCAGATAACCGTCGGGCTTGAGGAAACCGGACCGGTAAAGCGCCTTACCCGCATCGTCGCTGACGATGAATTCAACATACGCCTCGTAAAAGTCACGCAACTCCGGCGGAAAAGAATGGCCAATGTTCTTGTTGGTGATCACTACCTCGGCAGAGACGCGATCGCCGCCGGCAATTTTGAAGCTGTTTCGGTTCACGGGCGCGACGAATTCCTCCTGACTGGCACCCGGTGATTTGCGGCGGATCGCAAAGATATCGATGCCCAGCGCGTCGTTTTCCAGGAACTTCGTGACCGCATTGAGCTGATCAGGCCACTTATAGAAGGTCGGAATTGCCGTATTGGCCGTGGCCCAGCGATGCGAGACCAGCGTGCCTTTCTTGGCAGAGACGTCAAAGAGCGGCGCCGGCTCGCGCTTCATGTGACAGGAGTTACAGGTCTCCTTGTCGCGCACGTAGAAAGGATGCGGAGACTCTTTTGAAAAGGACGATTGCTGCAACTCATCGGCGACCATGAACGCGCGCAGGAATTTGTAGTCGTTCAGCTCGCGTGGGACCTGCGACTTGTGACAAGCGCCGCAGAACTCAGGCTGCTTCAAAAGCGGGCGCATCATGGCGCGGCGGTGCGAGGGAATATCATCGAGAATCTGCTGATCCGAAACGCCGGCGAGCATCCGCGTGCCGTCCTCTTTTACCAACAAAGCGGGTTCTCCCATCACGTAACCGCCGATGCCGCGCCCGTTGGCCGACTGAATCGAATGACACGCAATACACGACACTCCGTCGTCGTCGAATGGCCGTTTGACATGCGAATTCTTCGTCAGCGCGCCAGTGAAAAGCGCCGCCGGGTTATGACACGATTCGCAGTGACGAGTGAATTCAATTCCCTTCTGGGATTGCAAATCTTTGACATTCTTCTGATAGAACGGCTCGCGAAACGCGTTGCCGTGCGCCGATTGCCGCCACTGCGCGTGAGCATCTGTGTGACAGGTTCCACATCGCTTTGCCGGAACGAACATTTCTCCCGGAATGAACGTGCCGGTTGTAGTCGTAGCATTGCCGGGCGAGAAAGGATTCGGCCCGAATTTGAAGTCATACGTTTTCGCTATCTCGCTCGCATAGATATTTTGGTTGCCGTCGTTGTCGGGATTCGCCGCAACCTGCCGGCCTCTCATGAACACAGTTACAGCCAGGCCGATGAGAATCAGACAAGCCAGCCTGACTATCAATTGCTTACGTTGAGGCGCGACAGATTGTGAGTTATTTCTTTCGGCGGACAACATTTGTGATTCCTTTCGGCCGTCCGCGGACGTTCCGGAGAATCAGTTTGTACAGATCACGAACAAACCAGGACAATTCAAATACCAAAGAGTGCCTATGCCAGTCAATACCCTGGGGTGGATTCAGAACTCAACCTTTAGGTTGAGATCAGGAGGCAAGCTGAAGTTTGTAAAGTAAACTACTCCAGTTTTCTTCGAGACGCTCACTGGGTCATGAGGTCATCAGTACCGAGAGCGGTAGCGACCGGGTAACAATCCTGACAGTCACGATTCTTGCTATCGGCTTGGACATGGTCGCTACCGCTCTCGGTACTGGACATGGTCGCTACCGCTCTCGGTACTGACTCCATAACTAAACCCTACTTCGCGATGCCTTTGCCCTCAATCACGGTCAGTTTACGATCTACGCCCTGAACGTTTACTGATTCGATCGTGCCGTCGGGCCACTTAATCTCCACCTTGTCGACACTGGTCGCCGCGCCCAAACCAAAGTGCAGTGTCATATCATTTTGCGATGCATAACTTCCACCGCTAATCACATCCCGCCGCTGGCGGATTTTTCCAGTGGTCACGTAGACAATAGCACCTATGGCATCGCGAGGAGACTTTTTCGAAACGTCTCCAATTAAATGAAGCGCCAGCCAGTGTCCACTCGGAGTGGTGACATTCTTCAAAACGCTCGGCCTCGAGTCGGCGTTGTTGATCACTACATCCAACCGGCCGTCCCCATCCAGATCGGCAACCGCCAGACCACGCCCGCACCAGGCGTAAGCCAGGCCGCTGCCGGGCGCGGCCCCGACGCGTTCGAACTTTCCGTTCTTCAGATTACGAAAAAGCAAGGGTTGCTGAGCATAGCTGGTTCCCCACTGGTTATTGTCGACGACGGGGTAAACATGTCCGTTCGCGACGATCAGATCCAACCAACCATCGTTGTCATAATCTATAAAGCTGGTGCCCCAGCCAAGGAACGGGAGCGTGACTTCGCCAAGCCCGGCGAGATATGTCACGTCCGTGAAATTCGCATCGCCGTCGTTGTGATAGAGCACATTTGAATCATCAGAGAAATTCGTGATCTGAAAACTGAGCCGGCCAGAGTTGTCATAATCACCGATGGCAATTCCCATTCCCGCTTGCTCGCGCCCGTTTTCGTTGAGAGCAACACCCGAAGGATAACCAACTTCCTCGAACGTCCCATCGCCTTTATTGATATACAACTGCTTCGGTGTCGAGTCGTTCACCACAATCAGATCCAGACGGTTGTCCTCGTTCGCCTGCACGAAGGCGGAAGAGAACCCGTAATATTTTTGCGGATCATTGACTCCGGCCTTGACGCTGACATCTTCGAAAGTTCCGTCGGCCTTTTGGTGATAGAGCGTGTCGCTCTCGCCGGTCAAACCCCGCGGTCCGCACATCACCGGGGCACCGCGAAATTGACAGAAGTTTTGGCCCACACCCGCTGGCTTGCTGGCCTCGGCGGGACTGCGAGGCAAATTGTTGAGATCTATTTCCAGATAGCCGGGCACGAAGAGATCCAATCTGCCGTCTCCGTCATAGTCGCCCCACGTGGCGCCTGTGCTCCAGCCTTTGCGCGCGACCCCGAGCTTTTCCGCCACGTCGGTAAACGTGCCGTCGCCATTGTTGTGATAGAGACGCGAGACACCAAAATTCGTGACATAGAGATCAGGCCGGCCATCGTTATCGTAATCGCCGACCGCCACACCCATTCCCCAACGCTCGTTGGCTACGCCGGCTTTATCGGTCACGTCTTCGAACTTCCAATTTCCCAGATTGTGATACAGCGCGGCGCGCGGCGGCTTCTCTTTCCCCAGCAAAGCCGGCAAGGTCGATCCGTTCAGCAGATAAATGTCCGGCAAACCGTCTTCGTCATAATCAAAGATTGCCACGCCACCCGAAGGCACTTCGAAGATGTAGTCCTTGGCCGCCGTGCCAGAACGATGTTTGAAATTTGAGAGGGCTGTCTTGTCCGTGACGTCTTCAAAGATCACGGGAGCTTTTGGATCTGTGATCCCCACCGTTCGTCTTGAGGTGTAGTTAACCGGGGTTCCGGTCACCACCCCGCCCGTGCCTTGTGGTTCAGGCTTTGGCGGCGTCTGACCAAAGAGAGCAAAGCAACTCAAGAGACAGAAAATCACAATTGGGCCGGCGGCTTTGCGGAGATGATGGAACTTCATACTATTAGTTTGAATCACCCGGTGTCTTGACGCGAACGGAGAGACTATTCTCGCCACGGTCCTGGCTGCTTGCCTGACGCGGAGACATGCCGAAAATACGCATCCGATGCAGGCGTGTCAAACTAAAGGCATGCCAATCGATGCCCTGAATTGTTTCGTGCTTCTTTTCGCTTCGACCAGAACGATCCACGAAATAACACTAAAATCGCGCCAATATGCGGCTTGCTTTCGTGTGTTTTCGTGAATCGCCCCTGCTTCTTCGATCTCTCAAAATACTTCATTCGACGAAATCGGATTCCTTCAGACGCTTCTTCGCCTCGTCAATCAATCGATTATTTCGTTTATAAGAAAGCTGCCCGCTCTCGTCCCCAATCTGCGACGGATACTGGTGTCGCCCATAAACCGGGTACGCTTCCGTGCGCAGATGCGACAGCATGTGATGTCCGCGACGCGAGGCGCGTTCGTGCCGCAGCGCTGAAATATCTATGGGTGCAACGACGATTCGTTCGCCCGGGCCGGGCGATGCTTCCGCCAACACTCGGCCGTCGTAATCCACTACCTGACTGCCGCCCGGCCATGAATAAGGAGGGTAGTGTTTCAAGCTTGCGCCCTGGTTCGCCGCGGCAACGTAGGCGATGTTCTCAATTGCGCGAGCGCGGTTGATTACCGTCCACCAGGCCATCGGTTCGGTCGCGCCCCAGGGATCCATATATGCTGAAACGCGAACCAGAACTTCCGCGCCATTCGCGGCGAGTTGGCGCATCGCTTCCGGAAACAACCAGTCGTAACAGACAGCACAACCGATGCGGCCAATTCGCGTATCAGCTACTGGAAACAGCGGCTCCTCATATCCTTCCAGATCGTGCGGGCTGGTATGTACTTCGTAAGGAATCCAGGTGTTTACCTTTCGATATCTATACAAAATGCCTTCGCGACCGATCAGACAGGTCGTGTTGAAAATATGCCCGGGCCACGCGGGATCGATCTCGAGCATTGTGCCGCTTTGAATATAGATGTCATGCTCGCGGGCTTTTAGTTCCAAACGTTCGGTGTGCTCGTTTGGAATTTGAATGGCAAGTTTGTCGAGCAGCTCTTTCGCGGTTTCGAAAACCGGCGCTGAATGAGCGAACTCCGGAAAGACTACCAGCCGTACTGGCAGGAACGGCGCCGCTCCGGCGACTGCCGAGTCGATCATCGAGAGCATGCGGTCGGTATTCGCGCGCATCGCCTTTCGTTCGATCGGATTCGGCATGTCTGTTTGGCAACACGCCACCGAATATCTGATGTGTTCCATATTTAAGCGAGTTTCAAGTTTCAGGTTTCAAGTTTCAGGTCTATTCGGCTCAAGGTTCGCTCGAACTTGGAACTTGAAACTTGGAACCTGAAACCAGGAGTCTTGGCACCGGCGAAGTCACTATCCGAGTGTTGTATTTCTCAATATATCTGCGCCGCTCGTCGGTCAGCGGATAATGTTCGGTTGCCGGATAGGGATAACGGCTCATCCCATGAAACGGCAAAGGCGCGAGTTGATCGGGACTCGCGGAATTGATGTCCATCTCTTTGCTGTAGCCGTCGGCATAGAGCAGGAACGTGCGCGTCCAACCGGCAGGCAACGGCGGCAGCGCCGTAGCGTCGAACGAGAGACTGATCTCGTCTCCCGGCCGGCTGACTACAAACAGGTCGTCGCTTTTCAATAGCAATTCGCGCACATCACCTTCGCGTGTGTATCGTCCGGTCATTACTTTCCAGGGCGAAGTGAATGATACCCGGCGGTAATCGTAGCCAAATGGTTCGCGGCCGTCGGGTGTCACCTCTGCCGAAAAACCTCGCCAATGCAAATCGGCGCGAGCCGGATCGAGCCGGGCGGTCTGCACCGGCGATTTTCCATCCGACGTGTCGACCAGAATCTGGTCCAAATAAATACGCATGTTTGTCACGATGCGCACTTCGCGACTAGGGCCGAGAAACTTTCCCGTGAGATCGACCGTCACAGTTTGCGGCCGTCCGACCGGAATTCCGATGTCTTCGATCACTGTGTGCCAGATTCCCTTTTTATCCTTCACCTGTAGAGCCGGCGGCTTCATGGCCTTGCCAGCTTGCGCCGCGGCAACGTTATCGCTGGACCAGGCATAGTCGGTCCACCCGGTTAGCAACAAGACGATTCGATCTGTCTTGCCGTCTCTCGCCATTGAGTAAGTGCGGTGACTCTTATTAGCGGCTTTGCCGCCCTGATGTGCGGAAAGGCTCCGCCTTTCCGGCGGAGTGTTTTTGATTTCCGAGAGGCTGCGCCTCGTGGATGCGGACGGGACGTCCGCGCTCCCAGCAGCGGCAAGTTTCATCGTCAGCGAATGCTCGTCCGCATAGCCTCGGATCCGATCGAGTTTGAAATCATCAGGCCAGCGGCGATCCATTCTCGAGATTAGATCAAGCACATCGTGCCCGTGGTCATCAATCGCACTCAACGGCGGCCGCGCGTTGCGTGTCACGAAAAGCTTAAACGGCTTCGGCGGGTCGCTCATGCCTTCGTTCGGATACACCTCCGTGCCATCAGGATGGGCCACCGCGATTAGTTGAAGCCGATCGACGAACATCGCTTCCTCAAGTTCGTTGGTCACGCGCAATTCGTAGCGTCCATCTTTCTCTTTTAGCTGATCCCCGCGGATGCGCACATATTCTTCCGGGTCGGGCTTATTGTATCGGCCGGGTTCTTCGAGGTAGCCCATCTCGCCGCCGCCCATGAAATCAGTGACGAACTCAAACCGTTCGCCGTTCCATGTGTAAAGATAGGGACACGACGACGGCTTGCGATCGAGTTCGGTGAGGTTCAGCGAGATGAAACCAAGTGGTCCCTTTCCCGTCGGGAATTCAGTTTCGGCCTGGACAATTCCGGCCGGCCAGAGCACGCGCACGGCATCCGGCTTTTCCCGCTTGCCCAAACCAAAAATCAAATCAGCAGGCGCGGGCGCCGGGCAAGCCGAGTAGGTTTCGAGCTTCTGATACAAGCTGCCTGCACGCATTTCGACTTTCGCTTCGACCGCGCCCTTGTTGCTGATTCGGCCGTGCAGGTTCACGGCAACCGAGTGATTACGATTGCCGCCGTCGTTGCGCAGGATCTTTAACTGGCCACCGGGCCCGCGCAAAACCAGGTCCGTGTCGCCGTCACCGTCCAGATCCCCCGACGCTAGAGCAATTTGGCCTGAAAACATTCCGCGGTAACCGAAGGTTGCATCCAGGTTTCGAAAAGCAGCAGGCAAGGCTTGCTCGCTGACATCGACGAAGTCGTTACCGACACTGCGCCATAAACGCAGGCCCTTAGTAGTAACGGCGACAAGATCGAGCAGGCCATCATTATCGTAATCCAGGAACTGTGCAGCCATTGTTTCCCTGGTCTCTGCGGGCGCCGGCGTCAGTTTGAAGTGCTCATGTCCGTCGCTCAGCGCGAAAAATCCGCGTCTGTCAACGCCCAAAAAGAAATCCGTAAATCCATCTTTATTGATATCGCCTGCCGCCGCGCACCAGAACGCGCCCTGGCTGTCGAGTCCGGCTCCTTTCGCCACGTCGCGAAATGTTCCATCGCGAAGATTGCTGAAGAGTCTTGGCGGGTCCGCGTTTGGAAGTAAGAAGAGATCGACGTCGCGGCGATTGTCGTAGTCGGTGGGTATGATTGCGGACGAAGATGAAAATGAATTCCGCGCCGTTACTTTTGCGGCTTCCGTAATATCGGTAAAGGTGCCATTGCCGTTGTTTCGAAAGAGGATATTTGTTGGACCGGCTATGAAAATATCCAGATCACCATCATGGTCCACATCTACGAAAGCCGCCGAACGATACGGCGATCCCTTCGGCGAAGGCACTCGAATCCCGGACTTGTCGGTCACGTCTGAAAAGTGTCCGTTGCCATCGTTGTGGTAAAGAATGAATCGATTATCAGCGAATCGCACAACAAACAGGTCAGGCTTGCCATCGTTGTCGTAATCGCCGGCGACGGCGGCAAAGCAATACTGACCTTCGCTGATCGACAATCCCGATCCCGCCGTCACATCGATAAATTTTTCGCCATCGTTCCGCAGCAATCTTTGCGAGGATGAAGCATCGAAGATGTCCAAATCACCGTCGCCGTCATAGTCAAAGAGTACGATTGCCTCTGATCGAGCGTTAATCTCCAGCATCAAAGACTCGAAACGAGAAGTGCCTTTCGGTCGAATGCCCGTCGCTCTTG
>DATGVD010000591.1:0-5502 GCA_035300785.1 Pyrinomonadaceae bacterium
AGGAGAATCAAACGATGAAAAAGACAGTTCTGATTTTCGGGCTCATCTCGGGCGTCATCATGGCGGCCCTGATGTTCGGCACCCTCCCTTTCACGGATTCGGCCTGGCTGCAATCGCATAGCATGTTCATCGGCTATACGACGATGGTCTTGTCGTTCATGCTGGTGTTCTTCGGCATCCGCTCCTATCGCGAAAACATTGGCGGTGGGACCATCACGTTTGGGCGCGCCTTTGCCGTCGGCATTCTAATCACCCTCATCTCATCCGTTTTGTACGTAGTCACCTGGGAGATCATGTATTTCGGCGTGCCCAGCTTTGGTGAGAAGTTCATGACCATGTGCGTCGCGCACATAAAGAGTTCAGGCGCCAGCCCGGAAGCGATCCAAACGCAGCTCAATCAGTTGAAGTATTTAGACAACCCCTTCATTAATGCGGCCATGAGCTTTATTGAGCCGTTTCCGGTTGGGTTAATCATCACGCTAATCTCAGCCGCAATCCTGCGAAAGAAAACCAAAGCACAATCCGGCGGGAGTCCGGCGACGGCTGAAGCTTGATAGAAGAGAATCGAATGGCGGGCACTCGGGGCGGTAGCCCGACCATAAGGGAGGGCGTTCCTCTTTTGCTTACCGCCCAAATCCAAATACTGCGCCCTCCCTCACGGTCGGGCTACTGCCACGTCAGCACGCGTCGCCAATCGTCTCGTACACCTGCTTCCAGCGTCCATTGACCTTCTTGAAGATCAGAAGCGCGTAACCGTCAAAGCCGCCCTGCGTGGCAAAGATTTCGCCCGTCCCGTCACCGTCGAGATCGAGTTGGTCGATGAAATCAATGCTCGAGAGAAACGTTTCCGGGGGAGGTTGATACGCCTGAAACTTCACAAAGTCGGCGCGCATAGCCGCGCCCTGTTGATGGGCGATTAGGAATAGATCGCGTTCGAACTTGTTCTTCGCAGCCACCGTGAAGCTCCCGATCATTTCGTACTTTCCATCGCCATTCAGATCGGTCGCGGTGAGATTCGTGACTTTGATCGACGAAATCAAACTCGCCGGCGTGCGATGTTGTGAGTAGATGCTCTTCATCAAAGTCATCACTGCCGCGCGCTCAGCATCAGTGGGCGCGCGTCGCGCGGAAGCTCTCTTGCCGAGCGATTCGGAATTGGTCGCCAGCGCCATCACCTTGCCACCCAGCCGGGCGCTGGTTGCCGGAGTTACTTCTGCATGAATATTGTTGCATCCTTCGCTCCACTTCTTGACGGTTACGTCTCCGGCTGCTCCGCCGCCGAAAATCAGGCGATAGACTTTCCCTGGAGCAAAGTATTCGTCGGCAAAACTCTTCTGCCGGTCTTTCTGTTCATCGCTGTACGGCGCGCGCAGTTGCTTCCCGTCGACGATCACGACCGCGTCCATGTTGCCAGTCCCGGATTCGGCTGAGACAGCAAAAACCACGACACCCTTTCGCGGCTGGCCGGCAGCCGTAGCGGTCGAGTTCCCTTCCCGTGTCGCTGAGAGAATCAGCACAGTTGAAACTAACAGCAGCGCTAACAGCAGGCGCTTCCAGTTATTCGGAAGTTCAGTAGTTTCGTTTCTCACTCTGACTCACTCCTTCGGGATCCATTCAAAATGAATTCGGCACATCATACACTGCGATGGCAACATTGATGAGAGTGCTAAGCCCTCCCTGACGGTCGGGCTACTGCCCCGCTCGCTACCGCGAGTCGTTTCAGTATCGCGCCTTGTCAGCGTTCGAGCCCATCACTATACTTGATTTGTCTAACTGCCACACTCAAACTTGCGATTGGAAACTTCACAAACGGGGACGGATAAAGCGACGGTAAGCGCCAAAGGCTTCCGGTTTGCGATTGTCGCCAGCCGTTGGAACTATTCGCTCGTGTCACGATTGATCGATGGCGCGCGGGACGCCCTCGCGGAACTTTCGGCCGACGAGAAAGCGATTGAAGTGTTTCGCGTGCCCGGGTCGTTTGAAATTCCGCTGTGCGCTCTGAAGGCGGCCGAATCAGGCAAGTTCGACGCCGTGATTTGTCTGGGCGTGATCATTCGCGGTGAGACGCCGCACTTTGAATACATCGCCGCGGAAACCACGCGCGGCATCGGCGAGGCGAGCCTGAAGACCGGAGTGCCTTTGCTGTTTGGCGTCATTACAGCAGAGAATGAAGACCAGGCAAACGCTCGCGCGAGGGTCAAACTGGACAATAAAGGTTTCGAGGCGGCCACGGCAGCGGTAGAATTGGTAAATCTTTATCGGGAAGCTTTTAGTAAGTGATGAGTTATGAGTGATGTGTTAACCACAGATTTTCGTCGTCACTTGAGACTCACAATGATGAACCGCGAATGCGCTCATCACTCATCACGCATCACGCATCACTGATTTTATGGGTTCGCGTCGTAGGGCGCGCGAATGCGCCTTGCAAATGCTCTTTGCGGCTGACGTTTCGGGAACGTGCGGGGATGAACTCGCGCGCACCTTCTGGTCTGAATTGGCCGACGGTGAGATGGAGCCCGATGCGCGCGAGTTTGCCACGCGTCTGGCGCTGGGCACGCTCGCGAATCTGACGGAAGTCGACGAGCGAATTCGCTCTCGCGCTGAGCACTGGCGCATCACCCGGATGGCGCTGGTCGACCGCAACGTCCTGCGGCTCGCGGTTTACGAATTCCTGCACGAAGCCACGCCGCGTACCGTCACCATAAACGAAGCGCTGGAAATTGCCCGCCGGTTTTCGACCTACGAAGCCACGCAATTCATCAACGGAATCCTTGACGCCATCAAAGGCGATCTGGATAAGGAATCGCCCGCAGGCGAAACGGTGATCGAAGCGGAAGGCGAAAGTGCCGGCTCGCGGGAAACTCACCAACCGGAATGAATATTCTTCCCGGCGACGAGGTCAGTACCGCCTGCGTGAGCGGGCGGGTCGATCCGTCAACCTACGCGTTGAATGCCTGACCCACCTGCTCACGCAGGTGGTACTGACCTCATTCAGTTTCCAAAACCTCACGACGAAAACGACGCATTTGAGCTAAACTGTTTCTGACAGAGACCCCGTGATGAACGACGAGCAAAGCCAATTCATTGCCGATGCGCGCAAGATAGTCGAAAGGCTTGGTAGCGATCTCGAGCAACTGCGCGCCGTACGCGCGCGCGGACCGAAGCGTCGCGAGCTGGCCGCGCGAATTTTTCGGCGCGTGCACACTTTGAAAGGATCCGCCGGCTCGCTGGATCTGCAGAACGTCAGCCTGATTGCTCACGAATTCGAAGGCGTGCTCGATGGAGTGCGATTGGGCCGGATCGAAATAACCGACGACGTGCTGGACGCGTTTGAAGATGCAAGCGGCGCAATCGCGCGCGCGTTGGCAGACGGGCCGTCTGAACCGGGCGAACCAGGAACGGACGCAGTGGTCGAAAGACTCCACGCGCTCGCGGAAAAGAGTAAGAAACAAGGAACCATCGCCAGCGGTTTGCGCTCGGCATTGCCGGCGGAGGTTGCGCGCGCGCTCAGCGAATACGATCTCCAGCACGCGCGCGAAGCAATCCGCGAAGGCGCAAAACTCTTCATCGTTGCGGCCGGCTTTGCTCTGGAGAGCTTCGACCTGCAGTTCCGCGAGCTCAGCAAGTTGTTGGGCCAAAGCGGCGAGATTATCGCGACCGTGCCGGGCGAGCCGGCAAACGCGGAGGAGATTAACTTCCGTCTGCTTTACGCCGCAGAGCTTGTCTCGAACGAGACTCTGCGGCTGGCGTCGGCGCTGGGTCGCATCGAACTCGACGAGCTGAGGATCGAACCTGCGGCGGCCGGCGAAGAACTTTTCCCTGGCGCTCTGCCGTCAACCGCGCCGCCGACTCCTACCGTTGAGAGAGTTACGGTTCGGGTTGAGTTGGACGAGCTTAACCAACTAATCTCAGAAACCAGCGAACTGTTTCGCGAAACGACCGACGCGCTCGAATCACTCAGTACTCCGACAAACAAGCCGGCCGTAGACGTCGCCGGCGCGCGGCTGCGCCGGAGATGTGTCGAACTCGAAGAGCGCCTGATCAAGCTGCGGCTGGTGCCGTGCGCGGAAGTCTTCGAGCGCACCGTGACCCGCGCCGGACAGACGGCCGCGCGCCAATTCGGAAAACAGGTTGAATTCGAGATTGAAGGCCGCGATGTCGGCATCGACAAATCGCTCGCTGATGCGATCGCTGAGCCTTTGCTCCATCTGGTGCGCAACGCAGTCGGCCACGGTATCGAAAGCGCCGAAGCACGAATTGCGGCCGGGAAGGGGGCGATTGGAAAAGTAAAGTTGGCGGCCTTTAATGAAGGAAGCCACATTCACATCACGGTTACCGACGACGGGCGCGGCATCGATTTGGATCGGATCGTCAACTCTGCAACTGAATACGGCATCGTCAACAGTGGCGAGGGCCTGTCGATGGATCAGTGCTTGCGGCTAATCTTTCGCCCCGGTTTCTCGACTGCGGCGGAAGTATCCGAATTATCAGGCCGCGGGATCGGTCTCGACATAGTCGATCGCGCGATGGAGCAGGCCGGCGGTCAAGTGCGGGTCGCCACCGAAGCTGGAGTAGGCACGACGTTCGTAATGATGCTGCCGGCGGCGCTGGCCCTGGTTGACTGCGTACTCGTTCAATCAGACGATCAGGTCTATGGCATTCGCTCGGCGCGAGTTGCCGATCATCGTTCCCTCGATCCTCCGGAGTTAGCGAATATTGGCAGGACCAACACCATCGATTGGAATGGAGAGGAATTGCCGGTATTGTCGCTGCGCAGCCTTCTCTCGCAAGCCGAAGACGAAGCAGAGGGGCAACGGGGACCGGACGTGATCGTTTGCCAGGCCGACGCCAATCACCGGGCGCCCAGCCGGGGCCAGGATCGATTCGCGCTGATCGTTGATTCCGTATACGGCAAACAGGAAACGCTGGTGCGCGGCCTGGGGCGGCACGCCGCGCGCTGGTTGGGCGTTTCGGGCGCGGCTGAATTGCTGGACGGTAACGTGGCGCTGGTGCTTGACGTGGACCATTTGACCGAGGCGCAGAGTTATCCCGATGGCGTGAAAGAAACCAGCCAGGGGTAAGCGGGAAGGCGCCCCGGAATTTCTTTATGAAGAAGACCAAGCTCGCCTGTCTCCTGCTGCTTTTTATTACCAGCTCGACTGCTCTCACCCAAACCCGCTCCTATCCCAAAGAAATCCGCGGTTACAAGATCGAACGCACGGCCATCGAAATAAAAAAACCAGATTCAAGAAATAGAAACCCGAACAACAACGGTGAGACCGAAGAGCAAAACCTTTCGGAATCAGACGTTGACGCGCTGATCCAATTCGGCCAGCCGCAACTTGCGCGCGTCACGCCTTTGGGAATTACTTTCAAGGTTCCGATCGTGGTGGCGCCGGTCACGCAAAAAGGCCGGGTCGACTTTCTCATGTTCGAAGACATGTCCGTCAACGACACCTCAGTCCAGATCGACGAATACCATCGCGCGTTCGATCTGCCAAA
>DATGVD010000592.1:0-10376 GCA_035300785.1 Pyrinomonadaceae bacterium
TCTTGTCGCGGGCGACAACGGAATTCTTTACAGCCTCGCCCAGAACCTCTTCCGAGCGGCCGTAGGAATAGACATCAGCGGTGTCGAAAAAGTTAATTCCCGCTTCCAGGCAACGCGCGACCATGGCGTTCGCGCTGGCCTGATCCACCACCGCGATGTTGAAGAAGTTCTCGCCAAAGGTCATCGTGCCCAGACACAGCTCGGAGACTTTCAGGCCAGTGCGGCCAAGGACTCTATAGTTCATGGCTCAATCGTAGTCAGTAAATCGAGATTAGTAAATCGTGAATTACTCCTGGTGAGTAAGACTTTATGACTCAGCCCGGCCGTTTCAAAGCCGCGATTCGTCAGAAATCCAGACGCATACCCAGACGAATTTCGCGGGGGCGCTGGGTGCGCGTGGGTACCAGGAAGGAATCGAGGAAGGCCTGTTGTGACGCGGCCGAAGACGTTGGGCTGAAGGCGCTGAAGTCTATGAACTCGCTGCCGAAACTGAACACAGTCTGGTTCAGCACGTTGTTGAATTCGACTACGGGACGCAGGCGAACCTTTTCAGTCAACTTAAACTCGCGCGACACGCTGAGATCAAAAATGAATTGACCCGGGCCAATGCCGGCGTTGCGCGGCAGATTTCCCGTCTGGCCGATCGTCGGCTGCGTGAACTGATTCAGGATCGAGGCGTCGATTGGCTGGCCCGGCCGGCGCCAGGTCAGTTTGCTCAGGTCGCCGCTGAAAAATGGCCGGTCGTTTCCGATGTCGTCCAGGTTTCGATCCGCGCCGCCCAGGCCGATATTGAAAGGGGCGCTGGAAGCGATCCGCAAGACCGGCGAGATGCGCAGCCCCAGACGCTTTGGCGTATCGATCGTGGCGGAAAAAGCGAAACGATGACGGCGATCTTGCAGGCTGCGCGCACGCTCACTGCGAAAATCACCGGCAATCAACGCGTCGGAAGTGTTCACGAGGCCGTCGTCGGTCAGGAATGAAAGCGTGTAGACGGCGCGGAACGATGCGCTCGCGCCGTTCTTTCCCTGGCGAAATCGATTGCGAAACTCGAGCACCAAACCGTGATAGAAGCTGTTGCCGACCGGAATCAGTTGCTCGATTTCGCCTTTCGACGGATCGGGGCGCAGGGAATTCAAAGCGGCCAGCGCGGTGTTCACCGAAGTCGCCGAGGTCGTGGCGTTGAGATTGATGAGCGAAATCGGCACGCCGAATTCAATTATCTTAACCACCGAATTTGGATTCGCCGGATCGGGCGGCGTCAGAACGAAGCGCACCAAATCGCCCGCCGTCGAAGTATTCAGCAACGGCCGCAGGCCTCCGGGAACATTTAGAAAATTTGCAAAGTCACGCGACGCCAGATAAGTGGTGAGGCTCTTGAATCCCCTGGGCAGGGCCGGCGCGTTCACGTTGAACTCGCGCCACAGATGCAGGCCGCGATTCCAGGTGTAGTTCGCTTCAAAAACCATGCTGCGGCCGAGCTGACGCTCAAAGCCGGCGTTGGCTTGATAGCTTTCCGGAATACGCAGGCTGGGATCGAGACGACGCAGAACTCCGCCACTCGATCCGCCAGTGCCGGTATTCCGGATGGCGAATTGTTTGACCAGAGTTGAGTCAGCCGCGAGTGTTTGCGGGAAGTGAAGGTTGGCCGCGATGAAAGCGCGACGTTGCGTGTTGGTCAGGACTTTCCCGGTGGTGGGATCGGTGAGCGCATCGGTATCGAGAAACAGTCGCTGATTGCCAAAGGTGAAGTCGTCGATTGTGCGCAGCAGCACCCGATTGTAAAAGATTCCGGCGCCGCCGCGGATGACCGTCTTGCCGGATTTGAAAGGATCGTAAGCGAACGCGACGCGCGGTCCAAAATTGTCTCCGTCGCGCAGGATGTTTTCGTCTTCCCAGCGCACACCATAGCTGAGCGTCAGATTCTGCTTCAGTCGCCATTCATCCTGGGCAAAGAGCCCCGTGTAAGTATTGTGCTGTGTCGAAGTCGTCAGGAAATTTTGGCGAAAGCGGCTGGGCGTGTTCGCCAGAAAATCGCCCGCACTGTCAAAGTCCCAGGTTCCGGTCGCGTCCGAAAGATCGATAAAGATCGATTTAATCTTTTGGATGTCGCTGCCAACCTTCAGAGAGTGCGGACCGGAAACGTAGGAAAAAATCTCCTGAAACTGAAAGCGCGTCTCGCGGCGATCAGTCGCGCCGCTCGTCGAAGTCCCAGCCACCAGGGTTCCGCTTACCAGCTTCAGAGGATCGTTGATGCCAATGAGCACGACCGGTGTCGTCGTGCCGCCGGTCGCTAAGACCGCGGGCGTCAATTGCGAAAACTGAAAGCGGGTCTGGGCGACGGCTTTGGCAGAGAATACATAGTTGTCCGAATACGAAATCGCGTCACTGTTGCGGGTTTTGCCTTCGAGCGCCTGGGCCAGACGATTGCCGCCGCCGAATTGTCGCAGATTGTTGAGCCGGCCCAGTTGCAGAACGAAAGAGCCGTTGTGCAGGTCCGTGAATTTGTGATCGACGCGGGTGGTGAAAATATGAACGCGTTGCGGCGTGCTGATCCCATTGATAAATGGCGCGACCATGGTATTGACCGCCGGTGACGAAGCATTTTCCAGACGCTGACCCGACAGAGAAGTTGGCGCGGGCAACGGAAACAGAGGGTTCTGCTGCACCGGCACTAGAGTATTGATTACCGTCGAGTCGAGCAGCTTGTCGTACTCGTAAGCTGTGAAAAAGAAGGTGCGGTCATGGCCGTTGAAGATCTTTGGAATGACGATCGGGCCGCTCAAAGTGAAGCCCGGATCTTGCTCCTGTAGCGGCAGACGCTTGAGACCGAGCGAGTTGTTCTTCCAGGTGTTCGCATTCAGCGATTCGTCCCGGAAAAAGAAATAGCCGCGACCGCGAAACTTGTTCGAACCGCCGCGCGTGCGCAGATTGACGCGCCCGCCGGACGCGCGCCCGTACTCGGCGGCAAACTGATTGCGAATGATCTGGACTTCGTCAATCGCTTCGATCGAGGGCGTAAAGCGCTCGCGCGCGGCGCGGTCGTCGTTGTTATCGAGCCCGTCAATCGTGATGTTGTTCGAATAAGCAGTGCCGCCGGAAAGGGAAAAGATTCCGGCTTCTTCCGGCGTGCTGCGCGCAGAAGTGCGATCCTGGGCAAGGTCGCGCGTCGAGAGCGGCTCTTCGCTGACGCCGCCGAGCGTGAAAATCAGATCGAGCGGCGAGCGTGAGTTCACGGGCAGTGATTCGATTTCCCGAGTCGCCACCGTGCCGCCGACAATCGTGCGCGTGGTGTCGACCTGCGGAGCTTCGGCCGCGCTAACAATTACTGCCTCTGCGGTAACTGTCGCGGGTTTCAAAGTGAAATCCAGTTGCACGTTTTGTCCGGCAACCGTCGTGAGATCGGTTTTCTCTTCGGCGGCAAAGCCGTTGAAGCTTGCCTTGACGCTGTAGCTGCCCGGCTCGAGCTGAATTATTTTGTAGCGCCCGTCACCGTCAGCCACGACCGTGCGCCCGACCCTCGTCTTAACTAAGGTCGCAGTCACGCTGGCGCCGGGAATCACTGCGCCGTTCTGATCCGTGACGTGCCCGGCGATGGTCACGGTGTCGAGATCCTGGGCGACGCAGAGTTGAGATGCGAGGAATACCAGCGCCAGCAGGATGAGCGGGAAGATGCGTTTTTCGGCACGCCGACTTTCGTGCGAACAAAACCAACGAGAACCAGATCCGAAGCGGTACGGGGGAATATTTAGGCAGCGCACCTTAGCATTGTAGTCCGCGCCTCAAGCATACTCTCGGAGATCGAACATCGAATTGTCGGTGAATGAATTAGCGCGACTTGCCACCAGCAGCGCGGCGCTTCGAGGGAACCGGACGATGGATGCGGCTGATGGGGACCAGGGCGCCGGCTTCAGGCGGCGGCGCTTCGGTGAAATGGGAAAACTCTTCCGCGTGGGTTTGCAGGTATTGGAAAAAACGTTCGAACTCGCTCTGCATTGCGTCCATCTTTTCCCGCATGTTCAGAATGATTTCGACGCCGGCGAGATTGACACCGAGATCGCGCGTCAAAGACAGAATGATTTCCAAACGCTCGAGATCGGTGTCCGTGTAAAGGCGCGTGTTGCCTTCGGATCGCGAAGGTTTCAGCAGTCCCTCGCGTTCATAAAGGCGCAGCGTCTGCGGATGCAGCTCAAACTGCTCCGCCACGGCGCTGATCGTGAATGTCTTGGCTCGTCTTTTCATTTACGGTTCAGGAATTAAGCCACAGAGACGCAGAGGCACACAGAGAGAGAAGAACGATTAGCCACGGATTAACGCGGATACGCGCAGATCGGAATCCCTTCTTTCCTATCCGTGAGAATCTGTGTTTATCTGTGGCTGATTTTTCCACCTCTGTGTCTCTGTGCCTCCGTGGCTTATTACTCCAGTCCCATCGCCACCCGCGGATTGTCTGCGTTCATTTGCGCGTAGCGACGCAACAGCTCTTTCGTCTCTTCCGAAATCACTTTCGGCAGAACCACCTGTACCTCAACAAACTGATCGCCGTGAGTGTTCGCGTCGCGCAGCGAAGGCGCGCCCCGCCGCCGCAAGCGAAACTTTTGTCCTGACTGTGTGCCCGGTGGAATGCGCAACTGCGCCTTGCCTGCAACCGTGGGCACTTCGATCTTCGCGCCGAGCGCGGCTTCGGGCACCGTGAGCGGAACGGTGACGTAGATGTTGTCGCCTTTGCGCGTGAAATACTGATGCCGGCCCACGTTGGTGATGATGAACAAATCGCCCGGCGGCGCGCCCAGGCGTCCGCCTTCGCCTTTGCCGGGGATGCGCACGCGCGAGCCCGTGTCGACGCCGGCGGGAATGCGTACCTTCACCGTTTCGGTTTTTGTCAGAGTGCCTTTGCCTTTGCACAGAGAGCACGGCGAGCGACGCTTGCCGGTGCCACTGCAATCCGGACACTCCTGCGAAAAGCGCAGACGGCCGCCGGCGCGTTGCACCTGACCGGTGCCTTTGCAGGTCGAACACACCGTCAGAGGACCGCCGGTGTCGCCCGCCCCATGACAGCGCGAGCACTGTTCCGATCGATTCACAGTCAGGTTGGTGGTGAGTCCGGTAATCGCCTCTTCGAAAGTGAGCGAGAGCGGCATTTCAATATCCGCGCCCCGTTGAGGTTGTGGGCGCGGAGGCTCGCGCTCAACTCTTCCGCCGCTGAACAGATCGGCAAAGATGTCGCGGAAGCTGCTGCCACCACCGGTCGAGGTTGATGCCGAGCCCCAATCAAAACCGGAAAAATCAAACGGAGTGCCCTGCGCGTTAGTTGGTCCGCCACGCGCGGCGGCGTCGGCGAGATGTTCCGAGTACTGTCCAAAGCGATCGTAAACGGTGCGCTTCTTGGGATCCGAGAGGATGTCGAACGCTTCGCTCATCTGTTTGAAGCGCTCTTCCGCAGATTTGTCGCCGGGATTTACGTCAGGGTGATACTTGCGCGCCAGCCGGCGATAGGCCTTCTTGATCTCTTCCGGCTTGGCGTCGCGCTTGACGCCGAGGATTTTGTAAAAGTCTTCCTTGGCCATTTAAGACATTGCCGATTTCCAATTGCCGAATGCCGATTGATCCCCGACCCGAGTCTCGCTACGAATGACGGGAGCGAGTGAGGTTAGCGACCAATCGGCAATCAAAAATCGGCAATCGGAAATGTATCTACTTCTTCTCTTCGTCAACATCGACGTACTCGGCGTCGATGACGTTGTCCTCACCGCCCGACGGCTGGGCGCCCGGGGTGGCGCCTGCGGCTGACGCTTCGGCGTGTTCTTCGCCCGCGCCGGTCGAAGACGTTTGTTGATAGAGCGCTTCGGCCATCTTGTGCGAAACGGTTTGCAGCGCATTGAACGCATTGTTCATGCGTTCGACGCCGCCTTCCTCCGTGGCTTTCCTGGCGTCGGCAATGGCCGCGTCGACCTCGCTGGCGACGGCGCCGACTTTTTCGCGGTTCTCGTTGAGCGTCTTTTCCATTTGATAGACGAGCCCGTCGAGCTTGTTGCGCGCTTCGATCTCCTCACGTTTAGTCGCGTCTTCAGTCGAGTGCGCGTCAGCATCTTTCATCATCTTATCGATCTCATCTTTGCTAAGACCGGAGGATGAAGTGATCGTGATCTTTTGCTCGCGGCCGGTGCCCATATCTTTCGCCGACACGTTCACGATGCCGTTCGCGTCAATGTCAAACGTGACCTCGATTTGCGGCATGCCGCGCGGCGCCGGCGGAATGCCGACCAAATGGAACTTACCAAGCGTGCGATTATCCGACGCCATTGGCCGCTCGCCCTGTATGACATGCACCTCTACAGAGGTTTGATTGTCAGAAGCCGTTGAGAAGGTCTCGGACTTGCGCGTGGGAATAGTGGTGTTGCGCTCGATGAGTTTCGTGGAAACACCACCCAGGGTTTCGATCCCCAGGCTGAGCGGCGTGACGTCAAGCAGCAGGATGTCGGTCTTCTCTCCGGACAGAACGCCGGCCTGCACGGCCGCGCCAATGGCTACGACTTCGTCGGGATTAACGCTCCGGTTTGGTTCGATGCCGAAGATGCCTTTGACAATTTCCTGCACTTTCGGAATGCGGGTCGAGCCCCCGACCAGGACGACCTCGTCAATCTTCTGGGTTTTCGTCGGGTCGTCTGATTGAGGCTTTACGTAGCGCCCATCCTTCTTTACGAAACCGGCATCCGCAATGGCTTTTTCGACCGGCACGCTCAGGCGCTGGAAGATAGGATCAATCAGCTGCTCAAAGCGGGACCGGGTCAACTTCAATACCAGATGCTTTGGTCCTGACTGATCGGCGGTGATGAATGGCAGATTGATTTCGGTCTCTAAGGTTGACGAGAGTTCAATCTTCGCTTTCTCTCCGGCTTCCTTCAAACGCTGGAGCGCCATCTTGTCTTTCGAAAGATCCATGCCCTGGTCTTTCTTGAACTCTTCAATGATCCATTCGATTAGACGCTCATCGATGTCGTCGCCGCCAAGGTGAGTGTCGCCGTTAGTCGATTTCACTTCGACGACGCCTTCGCCAACTTCCAGAATCGAGATGTCGAAGGTGCCACCGCCAAAGTCGAACACCGCAATGGTTTCGTCTTTTTTCTTATCGAGGCCATAGGCCAGCGCCGCCGCGGTCGGCTCGTTGACGATGCGCATGACCTCGAGACCGGCGATCTTGCCGGCGTCTTTGGTAGCCTGCCGCTGCGAATCGTTGAAGTAAGCCGGAACTGTGATCACGGCCTTCTCGACCGTATGACCGAGATAAGCCTCAGCCGACTGCTTCATCTTCTGCAGAATCATGGCCGAGATTTCCGGTGGGCTCCATTCCTTGCCGCCCGCAACGACGCGGACATCCCCGCCGGGGCCGCTCCCTTGCACCTTGTACGGCACCTGCTTCTTTTCTTCCGTGACCTCGTTGAAGCGCCGGCCCATGAATCTCTTGATTGAATAGATGGTGTTCTCAGGGTTGGTCACGGACTGGCGCTTAGCCACCTGGCCAACCAGGCGACTGCCATCCTTCGCAAATGCCACAACCGAAGGCGTCGTACGGCCGCCCTCAGAGTTCGTAATCACCGTCGGCTCGCCGCCTTCCATGACCGCAACCACAGAGTTTGTCGTCCCCAGGTCGATACCAATAATCTTGCTCATTTTAAGAATTCTCCACGAAGTTTTGATTGACCATCAGCGGCAACATGACTTTCTAACCAAGGAAAACGCGCCACTGATGGGTTGAATGCGGCCTTAGAATAATACCTGAGTGTCGCATTGTCAACTTTAGAATTGTGGTTTTGAGGGGCTTTCTTGAAACTCAGGGCAGGCATCTCGGGGATTCCGAGGTGGGTCCTGCTTGACGGCTTCTTAGCGGCGGTCTTCGCCGATCAGGCCAGAGACAAAGAACACATAGTGAATGCCAGACAACAATGCGAGGCCGACAACCAAAGTGTAAAGAGTTGGCAGATAATAGCCAGTGCCGACGCGCGTCTGGGCACCGAAAATTACGGCAGCGATCGTGACTATCTGGACTACGGTGCTGACCTTTCCCAGGGACGAGGGACGAAAGGAGCGGAATCCCGTGACCATATTGATCGCGGCCGCGCCGACTATGATGAAAACGTCTCGGCTGATCACCGTGATCGTGACCCAGAACGGCACAGGCAGGTGCTTTGGCAGGGGAATCGGAAAAACGCTGCGCATCGAAAGAACGACAAACGCAGTAACCAGCATCATCTTGTCGGCGATCGGATCGAGAATACGGCCGAGTGGTGACTGCTGTTGAAAGCGACGCGCCAGGAGTCCATCGAGCCCATCCGTGACGCCGGCAATCACAAATGCTCCCAGCGCCCAGACGAACCGCTGATAAAAAAGCATCGAGACAAATACCGGAATCAGGACCATCCGAAAGATGGTCAGCAGGTTTGGCAGGGTAACGATCCGCGAGGACATCAGAGCATTTTCGATTTCCGATTGCCAATTTCCGATTGGCGTTTAGGACGGCTGGTTGTGGACGAATCGCAACCCGCCGGATAGCAGCCTAAAGACCGCTAAGGCATGCAACGCAGCTCGAGCAATGAAACTTCCGGCGGGCAACCGTAGCGAATCGGCAGTACGACCGTGCCGAGTCCGCGGGTCACGTAAATTTGAGTGCTTCCCCTCCGACCCAGGCCGCGCAACATTCTCCGGCGCGGGCGTCCGGAATGACTCTTCTCGGAACGCAGCGTAACCTGACCGCCGTGTGTGTGACCGCTGAGTACGAGGTCGACGCCGACACGGGCGGCGCGACGCAGGATGATCGGGTTATGGGCGAGCAACAACTTCAACTCATCGTCGCGCGAACCGGCCAGCGCCAACGGCAAATCTTCCAGACCCACCATCGTGTCATTGACACCTGCCAGCCAGAACGATTCGCCGTGTAAGTCGACCCGCAGCCCTTCGTTCAGCAGAACGCGAATCTTCTCAGCGCGAAACAGATCGGCGATCAGCGCGGCGTCTGTCCAGTGATCGTGATTTCCCAGAATCGCATAGACTCCGTGGCGCGCCCGCAGGTGGCCAACCAGCTCGGCGCACGGAGCCGCATAGATCCGGTCATGCGAGATGTAGTCGCCGGTCAGGGCGATCAGATCCGGACGCAGATCGTTTGCCGCTTTGACGGCGCGCTCCAGATGCGCTGCGTTTGTGAGCGGGCCGTAATGAAAATCTGAAAGATGTACGATGCGCAGACCATCGAGGGCTTTTGGCAAGCGTCGAAGAAATATCTCCTGCCGCTCGATGGCCAGCATGAACGGCTCGGACAGAGCTACTCGCGCCATTTCGCCGAGCGCGGACTTTATCAACCCAAGCGGGCGCGGCTCTGGCTTCGCGCGCCGGCGTTGCAGCCGTCCATGTGTCCAGCGTATCGGAGTTGACATAGTCTGCGGGGGAACCTTTAAGGCCTGCGCATTATATTGATCGCCGCCAGCGGGCGCAACCAAACCCGCCCAGAGCTGTTTTATTTAACCAATCGCTAGGCGACCGTAATCTCACTTGATAGATAAACGTCCTGAATTGCATTCAGCAATTCGACGCCTTCATTCATCGGTCGTTGAAAGGCCTTGCGGCCGGAGATCAGGCCCATGCCACCGCCGCGTTTGTTGATAACCGCGGTCCGCACGGCTTCGGCCATGTCGCTGGCGCCTTTCGACTCGCCGCCGGAATTGATCAAACCCACGCGGCCCATGTAGCCGTTGGCGACTTGATAGCGCACGAGATCGATTGGGTTGTCACTGGTCAGTTTCTCGTAAACCAGCTTGCTGGTCTTGCCGTATGATTTGCCGAGTTCTTTCTCGACCGCCAGGTAACCGCCGTTGCGCTCCGGCAGTTTCTGTTTGACGATATCGGCCTGAATCGTCACGCCGAGATGGTTGGCCTGTCCGGTTAGATCCGCGGCCGCGTGCATATCGCCTTCGGGAGTTTTGAATTTTGAGTTGCGCAGATAACACCAGAGGATGCAAGCCATGCCCAGCTCATGCGCATAGGCAAACGCCTCAGCGATTTCCTTAATCTGGCGCGTCGATTCGTCCGAACCGAAATAAATGGTCGCGCCGACCGCGATGGCGCCGAGGTTCTTCGCCTCCTTCACCGTTCCAAACAGGATCTGGTCGAACTTGTTCGGGAGCGTCAGCAACTCGTTATGATTAATCTTTACGATGAAAGGAATCTTGTGGGCATATTTCCGCGCAACGCTGCCGAGTACTCCGAACGTAGAAGCCACCCCATTGCATCCGCCGTCGATTGCCAGCTTCACAATGTTGCCGGGATCGAAATACTGCGGGTTCGGTGCGAAGGAAGCGCCCGCGGAATGCTCTACTCCCTGGTCGACC